>JAFZFM010000044.1 GCA_017555865.1 Bacteroidaceae bacterium | reverse complement strand
CCTGACGATGTGGAATTTCCCTGATTTACAGGAACAAGTCTCATTCCTGACGATTTCTTTTTTACAGGAGCCTCTTCTACCGGCTCAGCAGTTTTATCTGTATTAGGTTTTGCAACAGGTTGCTCCCTTTTAGGTTCAAACTTACTTGGAGCAGGTTCATCCACTCCATAATCAGGTTTTGTTCTTTTTATACCTGCCGAATTCCCGCTACGTTTCATGCCAGACTTGCCGGATGGGATAACAGAATCATATGCAGCAGCAGGAACATCTGGCACATCATAGTTCTCGAGTACCACTCCCTCATCATGCTTATTATAACTCTCAGAACTACCCAATATAAAGAACAAAGCAGCAGCTGCTACTGTAACAACAAGCACTATAGGCAAAGTAATCCAGAGCCATAAAAGACTCTTCTTACCATCTTCTGCATGTTGATTGCTACGACTGGGATTATTCTTGGGTTGCGATATACTACGCACCACATCAGCAGTTGAATGTGGCATGGTTACTCCCCCATCACCATCCTTAAAAGAGGATGATGAAGTAACATCTTTGCATGGAGGAACTGAAGCACCAGACTGCAAAAGCTGCAAAAAGGCAGCAATACTCTGTGGACGATCCTTGCGACGTGGCTGCATTGCAGTCTCTATTGCTATGCGGGTATTTTGTGTAATATGTGCAGGCAATGGTGGAAGCCCCTCGTCATATATTCTATTGGCTTCGGGAGGAGTTGCACCTGTAAGCAGTTTATACAGTGTCGCTCCAAGAGAATAAATATCTGTCGAGGGCGAAAAAGTTCCGACTCCATTCTTGCTGTACTGCTCTATTGGAGCATAACCATGGCTTATTCCTACAGGAGTAGTACTGGTCTGCTGCCCGGTATCATCATACTGTTTTGAAAGTCCAAAGTCAATTACCACGGCATTGTCATTACCATCAAGCAGAATATTTGCAGGCTTGATATCAAGGTGCATCATATTGTTGGAGTGTATATACTCCAGCGCCGAAGCTACCTGACGTATATACCGCAAGGCAACATGCTCGGGCAAAGCACCTTGAGAAACCTTATTGGCCAATGAACCGCCATCAAGACTCTCCATGACATAATATGCTGTACCATTATCCTCAAACACATCTATGATTGAGACTATATTGGGGTGTTTGAGTTTTGCAATATTCTGTGCTTCCTTTATGAACTTGCGGCGGAAACTGTCAACGAGTCCCTTATTGGTATCAGTAGGTGCGGTTACATACTGTGCCGAATTGCGCAGACAGAAGTCCTCCATAAAGAACTCCTTTATAGCAACCTTGCGGCTGAGATATATCTGCACACCCAAGTATGTTATACCAAAGCCTCCTTGTCCGAGCACTCTCTCTACTCTATAGCGCCCGTTCTGTAATGATGTTCCCGCCTGTAGTTCCATAGTATTGCTTTTTTTATTATTATCTATTCTTGTTAACCATTGCATCGATTGCCGCAACGGCAGTAACATTCAGAATCTCCTGAACAGAACTTTCAAAATCAATAAAGTGAATAGGCTTGTTGAGTCCCATCTGGATAGGTCCGATAATTTCAGTATCGGGGTTCAGCGCCTGCAACAGTTTGTAAGAACTGTTTGCCGAATTCAGATTTGGGAATACAAGAGTGTTGACCTCTTTGCCAACAAGCTTTGTAAACGGATATTTCTTATCACGCAACTCACTGTTCATTGCCACGTTTACCTGCATTTCACCATCCAATATCCAATCGGGATAATTTTCGTGGATATGTGCTACAGCCTGACGTACTCTCTCGGCACTACCACCTTGGTCTGTTCCAAAGTTTGAGTAAGAAACCATTGCCATAACAGGTGTATGATTGAAGAAACGTACTGATTTCTCGGCAAGACGAGCTATATCAATCAATGTCGATGTTTCAGGAGCGCGGTTAATGAGCGTATCTGCCACAAAATATGTTCCTTTCTTTGAATTTAGGATATGCATTGTTCCAAAAGTACTGAAGCCTTCCTGCATTCCAATAACCTCTTTTGCAACCTTGATGGTGTTTGAATATTTTGTATAAAGACCAGTTATGAATCCATCGGCATCACCAGTCTCAACCATCATCATACCAAAATAGTTACGTTCGAACATTTTGTCATTGGCCTCCTCGAATGTGTAACCCTCGCGCTGACGCTTGCCTGTAAGAATCCTTGCATATCGCTGACGTCTCTCGCGTTCATTCGGGTGACGGAGATTTACAACCTCTATACCATCAAGGCTCAAATCAAGTTCTGCAGCAAGTTTAGCTATAGTCTCATCATTACCAAGAAGTATTGGCTGGCATATTCCCTCTTCCTTGGCCTGTACAGCCGCCTTCATCATCGAAGGATGCGCACCCTCGGCAAACACAATACGCTGTGTCTCGGTACGTGCCATGTCATGAAGCTGCTGAGTAAGCTTTGACTCACGACCCATAAACTCAAGAAGGTGCTCCTTGTACTTGTCCCAATCTGTAATGGTCTTGCGCGCAACACCACTTTCAATAGCAGCCTTTGCAACAGCTGTAGATACCTCAACAAGCAGACGTGGGTCAACAGGTTTTGGAATAAAGTAATCGCGTCCGAATGACAGATGTCCCACCTTATACACCTTATTAACAATCTCCGGTACAGGCTGCTTTGCAAGTTCGGCAATAGCCTTGACTGCAGCAAGTTTCATCTCTTCATTGATTGCAGTTGCAGCAACATCAAGCGCACCACGGAAAATATATGGGAAACCAATTACGTTGTTTATCTGGTTAGGATAGTCGCTACGTCCCGTACTCATTAGCACATCGGGACGGCTTTCCATAGCATCCTCGTACTTGATTTCGGGCTCTGGATTGGCAAGAGCAAATACAATGGGGGCTTTTGCCATTGAGCGTACCATCTCTTTTGACAGGACATTACCCTTTGAAAGACCAAGGAACACATCGGCATCCTTTATAGCTTCGGATAGAGTTGATATATCGGTGCGTGTTGTCGCAAATTCCAGTTTCTCAGGAGTCAGATTGCCACGAGAAGTGTTGATTACACCACGACTGTCGAGCATAACCACATTTTCCTTCTTTACGCCAAGTGCTATATATAGCTTTGTACAAGAAATAGCCGCAGCACCGGCACCATTCACAACAACCTTTACCTCCTCTATATTCTTACCATTGACCTCAAGGGCGTTCAACAGACCTGCAGCAGAAATAATAGCTGTTCCATGCTGGTCATCGTGCATTACTGGGATGTCAAGTTCTTCTTTAAGACGACGCTCAATCTCAAAGCATTCAGGAGCCTTGATATCCTCAAGATTGATACCACCGAAAGTTGGAGCGATAGCCTTTACCGCCTCGATGAATTTTTCAGGGTTTTCCTCGTTAACCTCAATATCAAAAACATCAATACCGGCATATATCTTGAACAACAGGCCTTTTCCTTCCATAACGGGTTTTCCGGCCACAGCACCAATATTACCAAGTCCAAGAACAGCTGTTCCATTTGAGATAACAGCCACAAGGTTTCCCTTATCAGTATACTTGTATGCATTCTGTGGATCTCTCTGGATTTCAAGACAAGGCTCGGCAACACCGGGCGAATAGGCCAAAGACAAATCGGCCTGGGTAAAATATGGTTTTGTAGGAACTACCTCTATCTTACCCGGACGACGTCCGGCATGGTAGTTAAGTGCATCTTCTTTTGTAATCTTTGCCATTTTTGTGTTCTTATAGCAACAGATACCAATCAACTGTTGCAGTTTATTTTTATTATACTATAGTTTCAATAAATTCGTCACCGGCTTCACCCACTCCAAACAGAGCAAAATCGTATTTCACAGGGTCATCTGGCGACATCAGGCATAAAGCCGAGGTAAGTTCCTCAACCGTACGGCGGTCATTCTGCTTACGGGTCACCAACCCTAACAATCGTGCAGTACGCGCGACATGGACATCAAGAGGTATCATAAGTTTCGATGGACTAACCTTATTCCAAATCCCCAAATCAACAATACCATCGTTACGACACAGCCATCTCAACATCATATGTACTCTTTTGCATGCCGAAGCCGGTTTCCCTTTCAGGTGTGTCGGGTTACTTATATGCCTTGTAGGCAAGCCATCGTTCGCCATTGCAAGTTCCATGCGCAAGCGCTCTATACCGTCCCATGTCGAACAGGCATCGAACAACGGTTCCATTGACCCGTATCGGGTATATATGGCAGCAAGCCCACGACAGATATATTTAAAATCCCTTGCAAAGAAAGTGCGGTGTATGTTTATATCATCGGCAAGAGTATTCCACTCTCCACTCATCACATAGTCATAAGGACTTGACTCCATTATACCGTGCAACATTCTGTCACCCGAACGAAGTATCATCTTTCTGTTACCCCAAGCTATTATTGAGGCCAACAATGCAGCAACCTCAACATCTTCCCTTTTGACAAATGAGTGAGGAAAACTTATTGGGTCGTTTGCAATAAACTCTTTGGTATTGTATTGGAGAACCTTTTCCTCCAGTATCAGCCGCAAACGTTCCATCACCAATACTTATTCAGAGATATTTGAATAAACCTGTTGCAGCTGGCTGTATGTATCACCGCTTGCCGGTACAAGTGGCAGACGCAGATTATTCTTCAAATAGCACTGTATATGCATAAGAGACTTTATACCACTAGGGT
>JAFZFM010000043.1 GCA_017555865.1 Bacteroidaceae bacterium | reverse complement strand
GAGGTTTATAAAATGTAAGCGCTGCTTGCAGCGCGGGTTCGAGCCCCGTTTACCGCTCAACAAAAGCAACCTGAAGGTTGCTTTTGTTGTATATGTTAAGGGCGAGAATGACATGACCCCCGAAAGTTTTTTGTCTAACTTTCAGGGGTCATGTCATATCTCAATCCTTTTTTTGTGTGTTATACGATGAACTCTCTTATCTCGCAATTACCCATCAGTGTTACATCGCGGTGGGTGCAGCCCTGGATTTCGGCCTGTAGAATACGACAGAAGAATCCGTGGCTGAATGCAAGGATTCGTTTGCCTGGATATTCCTTTTTGACCTTCTCTACAAACTGACGTGCGCGCTGTTGCATTGATTCCTCGGTTTCGACAGTCTCGTTATATACAGCTCCCTTTATGGGTGTACCTGCAAGGTTGCCCAAGTCGCGTTCTCGCAGGAGCGGCTCTTTTATAAAGGTGCATTCAATGTTCTCCAATGCTATCTCTGCTGTGTCGAGACAACGTTTAAGGTCGCTGCACAATACAACGTCGAATGTCAGTTCTGCAAGTTTTGGACGCAGTGTCAGTGCCTGTTCCTTGCCAAGTTCCGACAGGTGCCCGGGTGTCTGTCCCTGAAACAACCCTTTGGCGTTTTCTATAGTCTCGCCGTGGCGGGTCATGTATATGGTTGTTGCCATGGATTTGTTAATTTATTGCGTCTTGTTGTCGTTTTTGGCCAGGTGGGTTCGTGCAGCCATAAATGACATTTGTTATCAGTTAGCGCTCTCGAACAGTTTCAGGAAACGTACATCGTTCTCGCTGAACAGACGCAAGTCCTTTACCTGATATTTGAGGTTTGTGATACGCTCGATACCCATACCGAATGCGTAACCCGAATATACCTTGCTGTCAATACCGCAAAGCTCCAGTACGTTTGGGTCAACCATACCGCAACCAAGGATTTCTACCCAACCGGTATTCTTGCAGAATGGGCAACCTTTACCACCGCAGATGTTGCAGCTGATGTCCATCTCGGCGCTTGGCTCGGTGAATGGGAAGTATGATGGACGAAGACGTATCTTGGTATCCTTGCCGAACATCTCCTGTGCAAAGAGCAGAAGTACCTGCTTGAGGTCGGTGAAAGATACATTCTTGTCTATGTACAAGCCCTCCAACTGGTGGAAGAAGCAGTGTGCGCGGTAGCTGATAGCTTCGTTGCGGTATACGCGTCCGGGAGCCATAATGCGGATAGGGGGCTGTGTGGTCTCCATAACGCGGCTCTGTACACTACTTGTGTGTGTGCGCAGAATGATATCGGGGTGTGCCTCGATAAAGAATGTGTCCTGCATGTCACGTGCCGGATGGTCCTCGGCAAAGTTCATTGATGAGAATACATGCCAGTCATCCTCCACTTCTACACCGTTGGCAATAGAGAATCCCAAACGTGCAAAAATATCTACAATCTCGTTCTTTACGATGGAGAGTGGGTGACGTGTACCAAGTGTTGTGGGGTAGGATGGACGTGTGAGGTCTATTTCGCACTGCTCCTCTTCCTTATTTTCAAGTTGTTCCTTCAGGGCATTGAAATGGTCCTGAACGGCATTCTTCAACTCATTGATTTTTACGCCTACCTCTCTTTTCTGTTCGGCAGGAACCTCGCGGAACTGTGCCATGAGGCCGTTGATGATTCCTTTTTTGCTCAAGTATTTTAGACGAAGGTTTTCTAGTTCCTCGGCATTGGTGGCTGTTGCACCTTTGATCTCTTCGAGCAATTGGTTAATCTGTGCAATCATATTCTATTCCTATGTTTTGATTTCGGTTATAATGTGTATGTGTGATGGTTTTGGGTACATACCATACCATTCTCACAAATTATTGCAAAGTTATTAAATTATGCCGAATAAGAGAAATATCGGCGCTTAATAATTTCATGAATTTGCCAAAGGGATATTTTTTTTGTTAAATAGGAAAGAAAAATTGGAAATATATTTTGTTGTTGACGATTTTTCGCCAAATTTGTATTTTGTGCAACCTCCATGAATTTAATACTATGGAATATCAGATAATAGACAAAGAGGTAGAAGAACTTATTGCTCGACTTTCGCGCCGTTTCTCGGCCGAGGATATTGAGCGTATTTCCGATGCGTATAAACTTGCCCGTGAAGCCCATAAGTCGCAGCGCCGCAAGTCGGGTGAACCGTATATAATGCATCCTGTCGCTGTTGCAAAGATTGTTGCCGAGGAGTTACGTCTTGGAGCTAATCCCATTATTGCAGCGTTCCTGCACGACGTTGTAGAGGATACGCAATATACTATTGAGGATATACGCGAACGTTATGGCGACGACGTGGCATTTCTGGTGGATGTTGTAACAAAAAAGAAAAAGAAGAATACTTCAACCTCGTCGAGCCAGATTGACAATTACAAGCAGATGCTCAATTCATTGCATTATGATATTCGTGCATTGCTTATAAAGTTGTCCGACCGTTTGCATAACATGCGTACTCTAAGCAGTATGCGCCCCGACAAACAGATGAAGATTGCAGGAGAGACCGATTATTTCTATGCGCCTCTTGCCCATCGTCTGGGTCTGTATTATATCAAACGCGAGATGGAGAATCTCTCGTTCCGTTACCGTTGCCCAAGGGATTACGCCTTTCTTGAGAATGAACTTGAGAAGGAGATTAAGGAACGCGAGCCGGGGCTAAAGGCCTTCATGTCCGAGATTGAACGTCTGCTTGAGAATAATGATATCCTTATGGCGCGCACCGAGATGTATTCGCGTGGTCCATACAGTGCATGGCGCAAAATGCACAGTAGCGGTTGTGACTTCAAGCATGTCGAGGGAAAATATTATATAAGGATTATATATCCCAATACCCATGAGTATTCCGAGAAGGATATGAGTCTTAAGATATACTCAATCCTCACCGACCGTTTCAAGGAGAAACCAGGCAGTGTTGCGAACTTCATAGATTCGCCCAAGGAGAATGGTTATCAGAGCTACCATGTGAAGTTGCTGAACCCTCAAGGAACATGGGAAGAGGTGCATATTTCATCGGAGCGAATGATACGCAAGTCTCAGTATGGCTGTATTGCCGAGAGTACCGAGACAACAATCACCAACTGGCTCGAGAAATTCAAACATGTGTTGCAGGAGATGGCTACACGTGGTAAGGAGGTTGAGTATATGGATGGTGTAACATCATCATTCTACAACGATGATATCATTGCCTACACTCCTGAGGGTAAGGGTATTATTCTGCCCAAGGGTGCTACTGCGCTTGATTTTGCCTTCGAAATCCACAGCGAGGTTGGTCTGCATCCCCAATATGCGCGCATAAACGGACAATTGTCGTCGGTGAAGACAGAACTTGAGCGTGGCGATGTTATTGAGATTGGTTGCAACCAGAATGTGGTTCCAAAGAAGGATTGGTTGTTGTCGGTTTCTACCTATAAGGCAAAGTCGCATATAAACAACTTCCTGAACAAACAGCGCAAACTGCAGTATGACCGTTGTGAAAACTGTCGCCCATTGCCTGGTGACGAGGTTATAGGTTTCAAGAATCCCGATGGCTCAATTTCTATACACCGCAGAGATTGCAAGGCTGCAATACGTCTGGCATCGCAGCATGGTGATGATATTGTTGCTGTCAATTTTGAGGCAGATAATGAGTTCCTGTATCCAGTGAAGATTGATATTGTGGTAATTGACCGCTATCACTTGCTCATTGACCTTATCGATTGCATAACAAACAAGTTGCAGCTATCGTTGACACGCATTGCAACCGAGAGCCGCGATTCCATTGGTTACTGTACCATGGAGTTTCTTGTACATTCTTCGGCCGAACTGCAGGAGGTTATAACAAATATCTCTCAGATCGATGGTGTAGAGGAGGTAAAACAGAGTGTTGAATAACATTACTATAACTAACTATAATTTTATTAATTCAATTAAAAAAGACTATGAGAAAACTATTACCACTGTTGCTGGTTCCAGCTTCCCTTTTCATGGGCTCCTGCAACCAGGAATTTTCAGATGATTTGTCGGGTGAAATACCTGTAGTAGAATCGCCAACCAGATCTCTCTTTGCCGAGGATGACGGTTCGCCAAGACTATCGGGTATGCCGGGTGTCCAAGTGAGTACACTGTTGGCTGCAGCCAATGTTTATGAGTGTACCGATACTATGGGACGTGTAAATATTACTCCCGCACAGTATGCCGAAATCAAGGAATTTACCGATGACCTTGTAAAGGACTGTTCAACCGATTTTTCAAAAATTAGAACATGTTTTACATGGGTGCATAAGAATGTGGAGTACAGTCATTCGGACAATGACCCATACCCCGTGTTCAAGAACCGTAAGGCTGTGTGTCAGGGATATGCAAATCTATTTTTTGTAATGCTCCACAGCCAGGGCGTTCCTGTAATCATAACAAACGGCTATCTTGACCCGTTGGGTGGACATGCATGGAACTATGCTTATGCTTCGGGCAAATGGTATGTTGCCGACCCTACAAACGAACTCTTCTACAGCATGCAGAAATTCAGTGATTATGAGAATAAACTGATACCATATTCTTTGGATGTTCTGTTGTATAAGGATTCCGGTTGTTGGTACGATTACAATGAGCGTCACTTGAATATATGCAACATTGATAGCGAAGAGAGCTCATTTGTTGTTCCGTTCAGTGTCAATGGTATCATGGTAACATCGTTAAGCCCAACTGTACAATTGCCATCGACTTTGCGCGAGCTCTATATTGGCAAGAATATTGAGACACTTGGCGAGAGTTATTTGGGATTGTATCACAATGCGCCATCTTTGGAATATATCCATATCGACAGCGAGAACCAGTTCCTTACAAGCTACCTTGGAATTGTGTACCGTGCAAACGACAATTTTCCATACCTGATACCTGCAGCAATGAAGTGTGTCGAGCTAATGCCAATGGAGACAATATACAAGAACACTGTATATTGCCACAATGGTGTTGAAGTTGTCATTATTCCTCCCGGTGTCAAGAAAATCGATGCTTGGGCATTTGAGCAGTGTCCCAACTTGAAAATCGCTTATGTGCCCGAAGGTGTTGAGATTTCAAACAACGCATTTATGAGTGTTCACCCCGACTTTAAGATTATCCGCGGTGACTACACCAATATTCCACAAATCAAGGCAGACTGATAAATAACGAATTACAATAAATATTAAAGGCGACAATTCTGTCGCCTTTAATATTTATTGCTTTTATCTCAATTCTTGAATATGTTCTGGTAATACAATCTCAGCAATGTCTGTCGTGCTTCGACCATGCGTTTGATTGAATCGTTATGTCTGCTGTCTGGAGCAAGAGCCTGCTTTTCGTTGTAGCTGAAGTAGCTGTTGTTGCTCTTTAATGTATCGAGCAGGTTGTTGCCTATGTTAAGGTAGCTTACGTTGTTGTCGAATGCAAGGCCTGCAATAGTTGGCAGAATGTCGTAGTGGCAACCGAATCTATCTTCCACAATTCGCTTGGCTGTATCGCTAATGCTGTATTGTGGCGGCAGATATATATAAAGAGGTACGGAATGCCTGTATTCGTCGGCTACAATATCGTAGTTGAGAATGCTGCGCACGTTGTGATCGCCGGTGACAATTACTATGGTGTTGCTTGCGAGGCTACTGTTCTTGAACCATGTGAGGAAATCGCCCAGACAACGGTTGGCATACTGTGCTCCCAAACCATATTTTGTCTTTACATCGTCGCTTCCTGTTATGCTTGGCGAGCTGTACCATTCATCGGTCAGCGGTGGCAGGTTCATATTCTCGGGATATGTGAACGGAGGGTGGTTTGTTGTGGTGAGTGCCATCACAAATTGTGGCTTGCCGCTTGAACTCCCCTTTTCAAGTTCCTGTGCTATGTATTTGTATAGAAACTCGTCATAAACTCCAATCTGGCTTGTTGTGCTGCCTTTTATATCCTGCATAACTTGTATGCGTCCGTCAATGCGGTCGAAGTATTGTACCTTGAGTGCCTCGTTAAGGTTCTCCCATGTGGGGTCCATACCTGTAATGAAGCGGGTAGAGTAGCCGCTTTCCTTGAAAGGGTGGGCAATGGATGTTGCAAGGCTGTCATATCTGTAACGCGATTGGAAATAGTGCAGATAGGGCATTGCCAGTATGACGCTTTCAAGAGAGTATACTGTGCCATTACGTACCGACTGGAAGTTCTTCAGTAGAATATCTTCCTTCAAGTGTAGACGCAGTGAGCATAACAGGTCGAGTTTCTCTTCTTTGTCAAATTCAACAAGGTAGCGGCTCCAGCTTTCGTTCATTATGAGCAGAATGTTGGGGTGAGTTACAGAATCACCTCTTTCTACGGTTGAGAATAGTATATCTTCGAGACTCTCCTTTCCATTGCTGCCGGGCAAAGCTGCTGTAGTGACAGCCTCTTCAAATGATGCGAAGCCGTTCTCCTTTAGAACCTTTATGTCGCTTTTGAGCTTGAAACTCTCGCTTCGCTCCTTATATGCCTTCTTGAGCATATACAGCGAATTGGGGACAGCCTCGTTTACGTTGTCCTCGGGCGAAACAATGAATGCTTCAACCTGTAGCGTGTATGTGGTTACTGAACCACGCATGAATACGAATGTCAATGCGGCTATTAATAATATAGAGAGAATGGTAGCCTTTGTACCCATCCATTTGCGTTGCTTGACGTTTTTGCGGGCAATGAATCTGCCAGCGAAGAATGTTGCACTGCCAATGGCAACAATGAATGCAAGAATACCCATGAACGGATAATCCTCCCACATGGTTCTTAACAGTCCAAGTGGTCCCTCGTCAAAGAAGTCGAAGTATTCT
>JAFZFM010000042.1 GCA_017555865.1 Bacteroidaceae bacterium | reverse complement strand
GATTCTCTCTCATTACTGCATTGCGGGCTGATTCGTGGTTCTTTGCTTCTACCCACAATGTTATAGGCTTGGTGCTGTCTTTAGTCCAAGCATGGAAATACCATAATATCTGCATATCATCTTAAGTTATAGCGTTTGATTAATTTGTAAACTGTTGACGGTGTAAACTGAAAGCCCTGTGAGGTTACGAAACCCTCCCGGTTCAGTGTCTCTGCCATCTGGTTGTAAGTGTATTCCTGGGATACCAATACCTTCAGGAATGCCACAGCTCGTTTGTTGTTTGGATTGATTCTGGCTTTCTCGCGATTGGTGCGGTTACTGTTTGCAACGGCCTCGCTGTGTTTGTTGAGTAGGTGTTCCGGGTTACCGAGCTTGGTACCTCGTGCTTTCTTTGCTGCAAGTGCCTGTTTGGTTCGAGTAGCTATCAACTCTGCTTCGTACTGGCTTATAGCTGCCAGGATATGAAGTACCATTTTGTTTGCTTGTGGGAAATCGCAGAAGACAATCTCCACGTCATTCTCCAATAGGCTTGAAAGGAATGATACGTTTCTTGCCAAGCGATCAAGTTTGGCTACTATAAGCGTTGCACCTTCTTTCCTACAGTGCTCGAGTGCAGAACGCAGTTGTGGGCGTTCCTTATCTGTCTTTCTGCCGGACTCAACTTCAATGTATTCGGCGATGGGTGCAGCGTTGTGGAGGTGGCTTTGTATTATCTCCTTCTGCGCTTCAAGACCTAGTCCCGAATATCCTTGTTTTTGTGTACTCACTCTGAGGTAAGCAACATACTTTGTTGTGTTGTCTTTCATATTTTCCATTTATTAGATGTCCGTCTTGTTAGTGGAATGTTTGTTGGAATACGAAAAAAGAGGATATGTGATATCGAGTATTTTGTAGTTTTCTCGTTTTTCACATATCCTCCAGTCCTTAATAGGTTGGATTCTCACACAGTTTCAATCCTGTGGAATTTGCTGTTCTGTCAGTTTCCGCTATCTGCCATAATACTCTCTCATATAGCTTCGCATAAACTTCCGTAATCATTGACATCACTTCGGGTCATTGGTTTGCCGCAGTATTCACAAGTTCTTACTATCTCGTGATGAACGTGTCTTACTACTTCTGCAAATGAAGCAGGCTGGTTGCTCGTCGGTTTCTTATTTCTCATTGTTGGAATGCTTTTTAAAATATTTCATTTGTACATACTGGTAAAGCAGTGATCTTACATATCGCGCTTTGTCTGTTTCGGTGTAATGACAGTAGTTAGGCATCTTATCTCCATAGCGGTTTGTCTCAAAGGCTTTTCCTACATACTCACCTTGCTTGAAAAAGTTACTATATTCTTCCATATATGTTACATCGGTACTATCCATCTGCATATAGATTGTGATGTATAGGCGGTTGTTATACATTCCTATTGATTCAATCCAACTGTTCCATCCATTGCCAATCTTGTATTCACTTGAAAATTGCAGTTCTTTCTCTCGGCTTCGGTAGCGACGATTACCGACTTCCTTTATTATACGTTTTATGGTATCTTCTGTTATAGCAAAAAGTTCGGTAGGTGTAAGGCTTGATATTATGTCGCCCTTCTTCTTTGGAGCATATCTTTTGAATAGCTCAATGTTAATGTCTGTTTTCATTGTTGTTTGTGTTAAGGTTAAACAAAAAGAGCCGGAGAAGAATCGATTTGACCTATATGTATAATAAAGGTGTTGTTTCTTCTCTGGCTCTATCGGTTATTGTCAGATTGCGACGAGCAGTGAACCGGCGACATTACTGGTCTTCATATAATCGTCATAATCTGTTATCTCGCTGTGTACCTCTTTGAATCGTTTGAGGTCGAACGAGAATCTTGTTGTGGGTTGTTTGCGGGTTACACGGACATTGTCCATCACCCAAGTCTTTACATCAAGGAATTCCATAGAGGAGAGGAAGCTGGATTTGATGGCTGCAAGTTCCTCCTCTGCTTCGTTCTTCATTGTGATAAGTTCCCGTACTCTGCTTAGTTGAATTACTATCTCATCGGGAACAGCAAAGGGGTTCTTGAACTGTGTGCCTTTGAGTTCACAATCCAATAGTTCCTTACAGATGTCTGTAGGAATTCTTTCTACAGGTATAAGCTCGCATATATGCTCAACTTTGCCTGATGCCATTTGTCTGTTGCGAAGGTGTATAATGTATAGTCTATCTACCTTCGCTCCTTTTACTTGTTGTTCCAAGAACATGGCGTAGCACGATAACTGATAACGTGCCAGTTCCTGTTTCTCAGGTGTCATCTTCGAATAAGTCTTGACATCAGCGATGATGAAAGTGTCGTCACCGCTTCTAAAAACTTGGTCGATGTTCGAGGCCCAGTTCTTACCGTCTGTTACAGTATATTCCGAAGCCTCGTGTATTAGGTTGTTTTCCTTGCATATCCGGATAAAGTCCTGTAGTTCTTGTGTTCCGTCATTTATCCAGTTCTTCTGAAAGACCTCGATACTTTTGTGCACCGAGGTTCCGTAGTCTGCTGCCATCTCCAATATGCGTTTGGGAATGGCGGTATACATATTAGGATATAGCTGTCGTCGCAGTACTTCGCTTATGCCTGACAGTTGTTTATCTCCTAACCAATATTCGTGGAGTTCTTCATTGAAAAGCACTCCGGAGTCTGTTAGTTCTATTCGTGCCATAGTGTTACTTGTTTTGTAGTTCTTGTTTACGACGGGTCAGCAACTCCTTGATTTCAGGGTTTGCTTCAATCTCTCCCTGATGATCGAGGTAGTATGAAAGCAGGGATGTTACGTCCTTTGCCGTGTTGATAGCCTGCTTGATACCTGCATACTTATCGTATACTGCGGGCTTGCGTGCAGGCGCTGGTGTTGGTTGTGTAG
>JAFZFM010000041.1 GCA_017555865.1 Bacteroidaceae bacterium | reverse complement strand
CAAAAGCAACCTTCAGGTTGCTTTTGTTGAGCGGTAAACGGGGCTCGAACCCGCGACCCTCAGCTTGGGAAGCTGATGCTCTACCAACTGAGCTACTACCGCAGTAGTATTTCGTTACGCGAAGATACTATATTTTTTTCTATTCGCAAATGCTGTTTTAATAAATTCTCAAAGACGTTATTCAAGGAAAAGCCTCGCCTTTTTCAAGAACCTCAACCGCCTTCAGTACTGTTGGATCGTCAAGGTTAATGTATTTCACATGCTCCAACATTCCCTGAATCTGATATATGATATTTGAGTGTATTGAACGTTGCAACACCTTATACGATTTGTTTATCTCTTCCCTGTTTGGAGATATACCGCGCGATTTTGCAAACTGTACAAGTTCCTCAACCAACGGCTTGCCGCTCAAGTACGAATCCAAATCCTTGTATCCTTTCATCTTTGACAACTGACGGCGGTTCACATCGCAATACTTCAAAGTGTATTGTGCTATCATACCGCTCGAGAATATCTTTTGGGAATATTTTGTCAAGTCGGCTGTATCGCTAGACACGAATATATCGGGCATAATACCACCACCGCCATACACTGTACGTCCTTTCTTTGTCTTATAGGCAAGACTATCGTTCTGCTGTATGCTATCCTGGGAGAAGAATTCTCCACGGTTATAACGGTCGAGCAAATCCTTATTATAGCCTTCGCTGTCGCCCTTGGTATATGGTTTCTGTATACATCTGCCCGATGGGGTATGATAGCGTGCAATAGTAAGGCGTACCACAGAACCGTCGGCAAATTCAAAGGGTTGCTGCACAAGTCCCTTACCAAAAGTGCGGCGACCAATGATTGTACCGCGGTCGTTATCCTGTATTGTACCTGCAATGATTTCGCTTGCCGAAGCCGATGTCTCATCCACCAGCACCACCAAAGGTGTCTGTTGGAACATTCCAAATCCATTGGCTTTCTCTATATTTTTCTCGACATTGGCACCCTCTGTATACAGTATCACATCGTTGCGGTGCAGGAACTGGTTGGCCATTTCAAGCGCAATACCCATGTAACCACCACCATTGCCACGCAAATCTATGATTATACCCTCGGCTTTGTTATCAAGGAAGAGAGCAAGAGCCTTGATAAACTCGGCAAAGGTATTCTCGGCAAACTTCTCAATCTGTACATATCCCCAACGGTTGTCAATCATATATGCAGCTTCGATACTCTCGACAGGAATCTCGTCACGCCGTATTGTAAAATCGAGCAGGTCCTTTTCGCCATAACGCTTTATACCAAGTTTGACAAAGCTGCCTTTAGGGCCTTTCAGTCTTTTCATTGCTGCATCATTGGTACATACCTTGCCCACAAAAAGCGAGTCGTTGACCTTTACAATGCGGTCACCTGCAAGCAGACCAACCTTCTCCGATGGACCACTGCGTATAACGTCACTTATGTGTATTGTATCGTCCTGAATGGTAAAACGTATTCCTATTCCGCTGAAGCTACTCTGTAAATCGGCATTAGTAGCTTCAACATCCTTTGCCGGAATATACACGCTATGAGGGTCAAGTTCCGATACAATTTTTGGGATACACTTTTCTACCATAGAATCCATGTCGGCACTGTCGACATAGCTACTCTCTATAATATCAAAAACCTCGGTCAGTTTGTTGCCGCCACTGTTTTCTATTACAATGGTACTGCCGTACCCCGACAGCGTCATTCCCATATAGAAACCGGCAAGCACACAAGCCAACATCAATACTATTGCGCCTTTCTTCATTACCTGTGCCTGTTTCGTTATTTGTCCTCAAGATAAACGACCTCAACTCCGGCTCTCTCAAGCAGGTCTATACCGTCGGTAAGACGATACTTCTCACCATACACCACGCGTTTGATTCCTGCCTGTATAATGAGTTTTGCGCACTCAATGCATGGCGACGCGGTGACATACATTGTCGCTCCACTGCTGTTGTTGTTTGAGCATGCAATCTTGGTTATGGCATTTGCCTCGGCATGCAGGACGTATGGTTTGGTAAATCCATTCTCATCCTCGCACACGTTCTCAAAGCCCGACGGTGTACCATTGTAGCCGTCCGATATAATCATCTTATCCTTTACGATGAGCGCGCCTACCTTGCGACGCTCGCAATATGAATTCTCGGCCCAGATGTTTGCCATTCGCATATAGCGCAGGTCGAGGTCGTGCTGTTTGTTTTCGTGTTTGTCCATATCGGGTTATTTTTCTGAGCCCAAGAGCATATATACATTTTCCTGCTGTTTTATGCGCAGCCAATGAGTATCTCCCTCATATTTCCTCGCATTCTTCAACAAATTCAACATGCTTTTGGCTATAGTATCCTTTTGAAAATTACTGCTCGAACGCACATTGTAGCAAGTAAAACTACGTGTACCGCCATCGGCCTTCCACTCACCGGTAATCGTACTGCCGTCGGGAGTTGTAGCTGTAAAGGCAACCTCCCCAAACAGAAGACTGTACTTTTTACCCTCGGTATTGCGTCTGACGCTACCCTCCTGAATGTACGTCAAAGTCCATCCTCGCTCAATGAATATATCATCGATATCATCATCGCTTGTACACGACGGTATGCATGCAAGCAAAGCGACTGCAAAGATAGTTCTCTTTATTGTTTTTACAACTTGTTTCATCTCCTAATTTAATTATAAATGTGGACAAATGGTTGGAATTCCATCGCGTTGCAACAGTGGTTCTATCTGCGGTTTATGGCCACGGAAACGCAAATACAATTCCATGGGGTGTTCACTGTCACCCTGTGAAAGTATATTGTCGCGGAACGATTGGGCTATTTTCATGTCAAGCACTCCGTTCTCCTTAAACAACGAATACGCATCGGCATCAAGCATTTCGGCCCATTTATAGCTGTAATAACCTGCAGCATACCCACCCGACATTATATGGCCAAACTGCGGAGTGATTGCTGTTCCAGACTCGGGGCGCATTACTCTCAAAGCAGCAGTTGCAAGATGTTCATACTCCACAACATCGCCTTCAAAAGGCTCCTGAATGTTATGCCATGCCTGGTCGGTGAGTCCAAGGCCAACCTGTCGCACGCATTGGTACCCCACATTGAAGTTGCGTGCAGCCTTTATGCTTTCAAGCATTTCGGCCGGCATATTTTCACCTGTTATGTGATGGAATGCAAAATGGTTAAGCACACACTCCTCGCTTGCGAAATTCTCCATAATCTGCGATGGCATTTCCACAAAGTCCCATAGCACATTCGGACTGCACTGGCTTGGATACTTCACATTTGACAGAATGCCATGCAGGCAGTGACCGAACTCATGCATAAGAGTATTCAGCTCGTCAAAGTTCAGCAACGAAGGTTTGTCGGGCATTGGTTTACGATAGTTTGTTGACAATGTTATGTGCGGACGGTGGTTAACGCCATCCCTGTCAACATATTGCGGAGTTATTGAGTCCATCCATGCACCGGCGTGCTTTCCCTTGCGTGCAAAGAAATCGCAATATAGCAAGGCCAGGTACTTTCCGTCGTAGTCATAGACCTCCCAGACTTTTACATCGGGGTTGAATGTGGGAACATCATGATTCTGCTTGAATGTGAGTCCATACAAGCGTGTAGCCACATAAAACATTCCATATATGCACTGGTTCAACTCGAAATACGGACGTGTTTCCTCATCACTAAGGTTGTATTTTTTCTCCTTGAGCCTCTCGGAGTAGAATGCGAAATCCCATGGCTTGAACTCAAAGCCATCGCCTTCACACTGTGCTGCAAGCTCCTTTATCTCGTCAAGTTCCCTGCGCGCAACAGGCAGATAACTCCATGTCAGTTTCCCGAGCATAGAGTAAACAGCGTCGGTATTCTGCGCCATGCGACCAGCAAGAACATAATCGGCATATGTATTGTAACCAAGCAGACGTGCCAGTCTGAGCCTTGCATTTACAGTATGCTTCACTATTTCGCGGTTATCGAAACTGTTGCCCTTTGCGCCTATTGTGTTATATGCCATGAACATCTGACGACGCAACTCGCGGTTACGGCAAAATGTTATGAAGGGCAGATAGCTTGGACGGTGAAGTGTAAACAGCCACCCCTTCTTGCCATTCTCAACAGCATTGTTCCTTGCAGCGTCAACAACATCGGCCGGTAACCCTTCAAGTTCCTGCATGTCTGTTATATGCAGAGTAAATGCGTCGGTATCCTTTATACTGTTCTCCTGGAATCTTATTGACAGTGTTGCCAATTGCTCGGTCAGTTTGCGGTATTCTTCGCGCTCCTCGCCCTCGAGGTTAGCACCGCTACGCACAAAGCCTTTATAGGTTTCATCCAGCAGCCTGCATTGGACTTTATCAAGCCCGCTACGGTCGCCATGATATATGCTTTTTACACGTTCGAACAGCACTGCGTTCAGCGACACGTTATTGCGGTGTGCCGTGTACAGCAATTCTATTTCCTCTTCGACAGCAAGAATCTCATCGTAGCTGCGTGCGTTCACAAGTGCATTGAATGCACCTACAATTTCACTCAGCTTTACACCGGAAAACTCCAGCGCAGCAATGGTATTGTCAAATGTAGCAGACTCACTGTTGCTACATATCTTGTCAATAATCTCATTCTCGAGCCTGATAGCCTCCTTTACAGCAGGGACAAAATGCTCAAGAGCAATGCGGTCATACGGCACTGCACCGTATGGTGTTCCATAAGGAAGAAAAAAAGGATTCTCCTTAATATTGCATGTATTGTTATCTATACTATTATCCATAATGTAATTCTAAATAGATGGCAAACAACAGCAGCCACCTGTATTAAAAAATATTTGTAAAGGTAATGTATTCCACTCTTAGGGCAATTGTCATTTTTATTAAAAAATCAAAAACAACAATGCCGCAGTACCATCCACCATAATCAGTTTAACAAACAAACAGTTGATTTGTTGTATACAGCCGAAAGAGGGTTTCAGTTGCCGGCCAGTTCTTTAGCCAGATATGGCGCAGTGTATCCAACACCCTTTGCAGCAACCTCTTCGGGTGTACCTTCAGCCATTATGCAACCGCCGTCACGTCCACCCTCGGGTCCCATATCAATTATATGGTCTGCCATCTTTATCACATCAAGGTTATGTTCTATAATAACAACAGTGTTACCCTTGTCTACAAGGCGGTTTATCACATTCATGAGAACACGTATATCCTCGAAGTGCAGACCTGTTGTTGGCTCATCAAGCAGGTAAAGTGTTTTGCCCGTATCGCGTTTTGACAATTCTGTGGCAAGTTTTACTCGTTGGCTCTCACCACCCGACAATGTTGTCGACGGCTGTCCCAGCTTTATATATCCAAGACCAACCTCCTGCAATACCTTTATCTTATTAAGGATTGTCGGAACATTCTCAAAGAACTCCACAGCCATATTTATTGTCATATCGAGTACATCGGCAATGGATTTACCCTTATAACGGACCTCAAGAGTCTCGCGGTTATAACGCTTTCCATGACACACCTCGCAGGGAACCATAACATCGGGCAGAAAGTTCATTTCCAGAGTCTTGTATCCGTTGCCACCACATGCCTCACAACGGCCACCTGTAACATTGAAAGAGAAACGTCCAGGCTTGTAGCCACGTATTTTTGCCTCGGGAAGATCAACAAACAGATTACGTATATCGGAGAATACGCCCGTATATGTAGCCGGGTTGGAACGTGGTGTGCGTCCAAGCGGCGACTGGTCAACATCAACTATCTTGTCAATGTTTTCAATACCCTCCACACTGTCATAGAGCAATGGCTCGCGCAGCGAACGGTAAAAATGCTTCGACAATATTGGCTGCAGGGTATCATTGATCAAAGAGGACTTTCCGCCGCCCGATACACCGGTCACACATATAAGCTTGCCAAGCGGAAACTCGACATCTACATTCTTCAGGTTGTTTCCCCTTGCACCAGTTATCTTTATTGACTTGCCGTTGCCTTGACGACGAGCTGCAGGAATCTCTATTTTCTCTTCACCATTGAGAAAACGCGCTGTCATTGTACCGGCCTGCAACATCTGCGCAGGAGTTCCGGCAAACACAACCTCGCCACCCTTTCGTCCCGCCTTTGGACCAAGGTCTATTACATAGTCGGCTGTAAGCATTATATCACGGTCGTGTTCCACAACAATTACAGTATTCCCTATGTCGCGCAACGACTTGAGAGAAGTTATAAGCCTGTCGTTGTCACGTGGGTGCAAACCAATACTTGGCTCATCAAGAATATACAACACATTTACCAGTTGAGATCCGACCTGTGTTGCAAGACGTATACGTTGCCCCTCACCACCCGACAGAGAAGAGGATGTGCGGTTGAGAGAAAGATAACCCAGACCAACATCAAGCAGGAATCCTATTCTCGACTTTATCTCCTTGACAATTTCCCCGGCAATGGCACGCTGCTTGTCGGTGAGCGAAGCATCGAGTCCCGATAGCCACTCATGCAACCTCGAAATGTCCATTGTTGCAAGCTCATGGATATTCTTTCCGTTAAGACGGTAATGCAGAGCCTCTTTGTTAAGACGCGCACCTCCACATTCGGGACATGTCTGCATAGCCGAGAACTGTTCGGCCCAACGTTGCTCCTTGGCTGTAACACCACTTTCCTTCTGCAGTTGTATATATTTTACAAGCCCATCGTATGTCGATATGCTGTCGTAGAACATATCGGACGAACTGTTAAGTTTCAAAGGTACCGGCGAGCCATAGAGAATTTCATCAATGGCCTCGTCGGGCAGTTCCGTTACAGGAGTCTTCAAATCGGCGTCGTAGCGTTGCAATACAGCCTCAATCTGCTGGAATATGGACGAGCGACGATACTTGCCGAGCGGTGCAAGCGCACCATCATAAACCGACAAGGAACGGTCGGGGACAACCTTATCAACATCCACACAACTCACAACTCCAAGTCCCTTACACTTTGGGCAGAAACCCTGAGGCGAGTTGAACGAAAAGTTATGTGGATCGGGCTCTTTATATGAAAGACCGGTAACAGGACACATGAGCCTGCGGCTGTAATATCTAATCTCGCCCGACGGCATTTCCATAATCATAACCAACCCGTCGCCCTGAGCAAGCGCAGTGGCAAGACTCTGTTTCAAGCGCACTGTATCCTTTTCATCAACAGCAAGTTTGTCAATAACAACCTCAATATCGTGATTCTTGTAACGCTCAAGCATCATACCACGCGACATTTCGCACATCTCGCCATCAATGCGAACATTCAGGTATCCCTTGCGCATCATCTGCTCAAAAAGTTCCTTGTAATGTCCCTTTCGCCCTTTCACCAATGGTGCAAGCATATATATGCGCTTGCCGCTATAGTGCTGCAGGAGCAAATCGAGTATCTGTTCCTGGGTATATTTTACCATCCTTTCACCCGACAAATAGGAGTATGCGTCGGCTGCACGCGAGAACAACAAACGCAAATAATCATAAATCTCGGTAGTCGTTCCTACCGTAGAACGCGGGTTCTTGTTGGTCGTCTTCTGCTCGATTGAAATTACAGGGCTGAGACCGGTAATCTTATCCACATCGGGACGTTCCATTCCACCAAGAAAGTTACGTGCATACGTCGAAAATGTCTCAAGATAACGACGCTGTCCCTCGGCAAAGATTGTATCAAACGCTAGCGAAGACTTTCCGCTACCGCTCAAGCCGGTAATAACCGTCAACGAATCGTGCGGAATCTCAACATCTATATTCTTGAGGTTGTGCACCCTTGCACCAAAGACCTCTATTTTTCCTTTTTCCTGTTCCACCACTCTATCAGTTATTTCCTGTAACATCCTCTGTATATCCTCTCATAAGATTCACATCACGACGTATCTCGTAATTGATTCCATCGGCACCTTTGGCATTTATCACAACATAATATACTCCGGCCTTAACCGGCTTGCCCTTATATGTACCATCCCAGCCACACTCTTCGCAACCAATCTCATCGATACCCCATGTATACAACTGCTGTCCCCAACGGTTATATATGGCACCGCTGAAGGATATTATAGACTTTACATTGAATACATTATAGTAGTCGTTTATACCATCACCATTGGGAGAGAATGCATTTGGCACCTCTATCTTTGATTCGGCAAGCACCACACGCAACGGTTCAAAATCCTCGCGGCCAAACTCCCAAACAAGTTCACTATCCTCACGGCTGGTATATGTAATGATGGGCTGTATAATTGTAACGCCACTCTCGTTCATCTCTATTTCCACCTCATTATCGTAACGCACAAGGTACGGTTCAGACTCACCCTCCTTGGTAAACTCCCACATACATACCAACGAAAAGCCATCGACCTCGGCAGCATTTGCAAACAGTTTCAGAGTCACAGGCGCCTCGCCCGAATACTCCTCACCAAGCACCAGAGCAACCTCTTCACCTTTGGTGTCAACAACAGTTGCAGCAGGCTGTGGCGTATCTATCTGCACCTGAGCAAAAGTTGCAAAGGCAAAAGAAAGAAACAGAATAAAAGAGAAATATCTTTTCATATTCGAATCCAAACTAAATTATCACTATGCGCACTAACAACGCACCGGCAATGCGCAAATATTCTAAAAAGCAAAAATAATAAATAAGAACGAAAAAACGTCCCTCGGCAACAATATTTTAAGAGAGATTCACATTACACAAGTGTAATCCATAGAGTCATATGACAAATAATCTATTTTTATTGGCCACATGCAACGTAATTGACAATAAAATTGTATATTCGCAGAATAAATTGTTGACTGGAAAAACTAAGCGACATGAAGATATACAGATATATTACAGTGCTGTTTGTCATGCTATTTGCTACACTGGCACTATATGCACAGGATAAGAACTTCTTTATCCACACTGTAAGTAAAGGACAGACCTTGTACTCAATCTCGAAGATGTACAATACCACTGTTGAAGAGATTGCAAAGTACAACCCCGAAAGTGCGGCAAAACTTTCCATAGGCCAGAAACTGAGAATTCCACAGAATACAACCAACGACACACCAGTAACAGTTGTCAACGAAGAGGGAAAGGACGGCATATATCACACAATCCAGAGCGGCGAGACACTTTACCGCCTGAGCAAGATGTATGGCGTTACGCCACGGGAGATTTGCGACGCTAATCCAGGGCTCTCGACATCCAATTTCCGTGTTGGTGAGGTTATACTCATTCCACGTCCCGTAAAGACCATTGAGGTAAAGTCCGGAAACAACGAACAGAACAATAACGACAAGAAAGAGATTGAGATTGTAGCGACACACAAGGTACAGAAGGGCGAGAAAATTGAAGATATCTGTGCCAAGTACGGAATAACCGAGGAGGAGCTTTGGGCAGCAAACCCCGATGTAAAGAACAGGAAAATAAAGAAAAAGATGGTGCTGAATATTCCCGCACCAAGGTCCACAGTCAAGCCACAGGAGAAAAAAATTGAACGCGAGCTCACCAACCATGAAATTTTCATCAAGGTTGAGGAGTACAAGGATTCGATAAACAACAGTAGAGTCGGCAAGGGTTTGAGGGTTGCCGTTATACTGCCGTTCCTGCTCGACAGTTATGCTCCGGGCGAACAAGGACGCATGGTAGAATATTATCAGGGATTCCTGATGGCTGTTGAAGAGCTCAAGAATGCCGGATATTCATTTGAAATAAACACTTTCGATTCCGGCTCAAAGGATAAGAGTCTGAACGGGCTTATTGAAAGCGGACAGCTTGACGGAATGGATTTGATTATAGGTGCAATGTACCCCAACCACAACAAGGAACTGGCACAGTTTGCACAAAAGAAGGAAATTCCGCTTGTAATACCATTCACAAGCAAGGAGGATGAGATTTTCCGTAACCCTATGGTATATATCGTAAATGCCATGCAGTCGTATATTCTGCCCGAGGTTACAGCAAGATTCTGTGAAACCTTCCCCAATGCCAACGTAATTTTTGTAGAGGACACAATCGCCGGCAACAAAAAGGAGTTCATTGCAAGTCTAAGCGAGGAGTTTGACAGCAATGACACACCATACACTACCATTGCGATGTCGAACATAACCACACAGGAGACAATGCTCCCAACACTAAAGGAACTGCTCAAGGAGGATAAGGAGAACATTATAATCCCTACATCGTCATCGGCAAAGACTCTTGGAAGCCTGTTGCCGGCACTTGTTCAGGCCGACATCATTGACACGCTTGATATCCCCGACTACAAACTGTTCGGTTATCCCGAATGGCAGATACACGCCAAGGATACACGCGAGCAGATGTATGATGTGGAGACATACTTCTATGCCACATTCTACAGCCACTACTCGTTGCCCGAGGTTACAAAATTCCAGCACGACTATTACCGCTGGTATAACCGCAATATCCAGAACATATACCCACGCTATGGAATGTTGGGTTACGACACCGGATATTTTTTCCTGCTTGCTGCAAGCAAGTATGGCAAGGATATGGCCGAGAAAATCAACGACATGGAGTACAACTCGGTGCAGACAGGATTCAAATTCGGCCGTGTAAGCAATTGGGGCGGATTGGTAAACAAGAAGATATACTTTATACACTACACGCCTGAATACAAGATTGAAAAAATAGATTTTGACAAATGAAAAAGGGCATTATCACAATAATAGCACTTCTGTTTGCTTTTGGCGTAAAGGCACAGATTGAAGAACCGCGAAATATAATAGAGATTGGAGTAAATGGCGGAATGAACCTGAACAAGATGGAGTTCCAGCCAACAATACGCCAGACATACAAGCAGGGCATAAACAGTGGTGTAAGCATAAGATACACCAGTGAAAAATACTTCAGCATGATATGTGCTGCACAATTGGAAATAAACTTTGCACAGCGTGGTTGGAAAGAGGATTTTGATGACGAGACCGGCAACGGCTACAGCCATACGCTCAACTATATTGAGGTTCCATTGCTCGCCCACCTATCTTGGGGTAAGGAGGAACATGGATTGCAGTTCTTTGTGAACATGGGTCCACAGTTCGGTTTTTTCATTAGCGAGAGCGAAGAATATACCGGCAGCTGGTTACCCGAGGAGCGTCCACAATCCATTCGCCCAATATATGGCAAGACGGTAGAAAACAAATTCGATTATGGAATTGCGGGTGGCCTTGGTCTGGAACTGAAGAGCGGTATAGGCAATTTCATTCTCGAGGGACGCTACTACTATGGTTTGTCCGACATCTACGGCAATTCAAAAATAGACGATTTTGGTCGCTCGGCCAACCAGACAATCTCCATAAGATTAGGATATTCAGTAAGAATCTGGTAACAAACAATCACTATTAGCTGCACTGTTTTCTTATCCTCATATCCACAATAACCGCGTGCATAAAGGCAAACAGCAGGAACAGCCCTGTAGCTACAAGAAACAACGGCAACAGTGAAGCCGGACGAAAATCGGGAGAGGCATTCTGCATTAGGTTCGAGAATTGTGGATAAACCACTGCTGTGAGTATTGCAGCAAAACACCACACCACAAAATCGACCACAACAACCATAAGCTTATACACAACACTAACCTGCCCTACCGAATATCCTATTGAATACAGGTTTACAATCTTCTCCTTGTTTTTCTCAATGAGCAGCAATATGCTAATTACCAACAGGAAGAATGCAAGCAACGAGAAAACAAAGCCTATAGCAATTACAACAAGAAGCAGGTTATGGATAAAAGCCTGCAGACGTACATGAGATGAGTCACCTTCGATGACATACTCATTATCACGTAAAAAATCGAACAAGGAATCCTGTGTTTGACTTGCATCGGTGGCAAGAATGAGCCTTGAAGGAGATGGAGTCACATCGGGAGCAAACAGTGCATTGGCCTGTTGCATAAAATCCATTGGAACAAGGATTGTGTTCAGTTTATTGGTCAACCCACATACAACAGCGTCATATTCGACTACACCCCCCATGCCTCTGATATATAGTTTAATTGGGAATACCCCCAACATATCGTCACTTATTTGAGGTAGCCCATGCGAAGTTGCAAAGCCAAAGTTGTAGAGGTTATAGTAGTTGCGCGGAATAATAATGGGAATGGTATCGCTGTGGGGCGAAGCACTCCACTTGCGTTGCACACCACCAACCTCGTTAAAATCATTCTTTATAAACTCGTCGGGTACTGCCTCCAGAAAAATATCGGTTCTTATATTTACCTGTCCGATAGACAGCGCTGCCTTGACCTTGAATTCGGACGAGACAAATGTACCTACAGAAGATACTGCCGAAAGGCTCTCCAGTTCATCAATCTCCCTATCGTTGAACGATGGACGCAGACCGAACATATTACCGATAGTAGTCACTGAGGTTACAGGCTTTGATATGACAACATAACCGCCCGACAGTAACTGGTCGTCATCGCCCGAGAAATTATCGAAATCGACAGCAGCCTGTATACCCGAAAGTACAATTATGCCACCAATGAGGTTCACAAGGAGAAAGCCGAGAACCTGCACTATACTTATATTCTGCCTAAGCAACCTGAAAAGCAATCCCATGGCATATATATTTAGAGAGTCACTATTTTATCATACGCATAGGGCATGCGGTACCCTATTGAGGTAACTATCAAACCAACTCCATCCTTCTGCTGCCTCTCGTGCAGGATTTCTGACATTATGCGCGAATTGCCGTCATCAAGATGACTGACCGGTTCATCGAGTAGCATGAAGTCGCATGGCTGGCACATGGCACGCACAAAGGCTACACGTTGCTGCTGGCCGAATGAGAGCCTGCAGCATGGAACATGGAGGCGACCGCCAAGCCCAAGACGCTGCAACATATCACTGACCTCATTTTCTGCAGCAAAGCCGGTAAGACGGCTTTTGAGCATTACATTGTCAATTGCAGAGAGTTCGGGGAAAAGCCTCAAATCCTGAAACATGATGGCAATGGATTCACGACGCAGAGAATTGAAGTCACAGCTATCGTGAGTCATTGCAACACCTGATGAAAGGTTGTATATGATTTCGCCTCTGAAATCGTTTCGCAAACCATAAAGGAATGAGCAGAACGAACTTTTGCCACTGCCGGAACCGGACTCAATGAGATATGACTTTCCCTTATGAAAAGTCACACATCTGTTCCAAACCATTGACGATGCGCCGGCCGGCGCATCGTCAAATACTTTAGGGTTTACATTATTGAAACTTATACTTTCAATCATCCGGTTCAGAAATTACCCATAATCTCCTTTGAAAACATTGAGAACACTTCGTCAACCATTACCTTGAGGAAATTGCTACGGTCATCGGTAAGTGTGACTCTTGCTTTTGTCTCGAATGGTCTTTCTACAACAACCTCTGCTGTATTGAAGATTTCCATGAACTCAACAATTTCGCGGTCGCTTGCACTCATGCGCTTTGTTGTGGAAACTATGGCATCTACAAGTTCCTTAAAGCTGAATACCATACCAGAGCCTTTGAACGACTTGAATGTATCACTTGTGGCTGCACTGTTATCAAGAGCCGACAACTCACCGCCGTATACAATTTCTTCGTACACATTCTGTGGCAGGAAGAATATCTTGCCATCGTTATACATAATATAATAGTCATATCCGGCTGTTTTCTCTACGTATGAATAATCACTGTAGTCATACTCTCTGTATTTGTTCATTCCAAGCGCATATACATCCTCGTCGACATACTTCACATCGTTGTAATCCTTGAGGAACTTGATACACTGTTCGAACAATTCAGTGCCTTCGCAATCGGCAACAAACATGAACTGTGGCTCCTCACGTCGGCCCATCTGCTCGGGAGGCAACATGGCAAATGTCATATCACCGCTCAAATCCTCAAGCATTCCTGTCTTGATACCCATCTGCTTCAATTCCTTGAGGAATGGCTTGGCATGTTCCATTGCAAGAAGTTTCTCGCAATCAAAGGCACCATTCGCTACAAAAATTGCATTGCCGGGAATGTACTCGAAGTGTTTTTGCGAAGCATCCATCCACATCTCTTCAACCATTGCCTTGTACTCGTCGGAAGCCTCTACTGCAGCTGCAAGTTCTACATATCCGTTCTCGAAATTAAGGCTCATGAACAAAGAGAAATCCTTTAGAGGAGCAAGCAGCTCCTTATCCTTGCGGCTCAGACCAATTTTCTTTGAACCAAGAATATCTTCAAAGTCGACAAACATTGCTGCATCGTCGTTCTGTGAGAAGAATCTTGAGTATTCGCTGTCGTTCATAGCCTGTTCCTCGGCAGGGAGATTGAAGAAGGTCTCCACATCGGTGGCCTTCTTGCCATTCATATTCACAACAACAACTAACATGTCATTATTGTATGCAATGCCGTAGGGCTGACGACGCTTGCGCTTGCCATATTCAATGTGGGTCAAGCCATCAACCTCATCAATGCTCACCTCATTGAACTCTTCGGCAAAAAGGTTTATAATCTCATCGAGACGGGCCTTATCCTTCACACTCATAACAAATAGGCAATTCTCCACATCACCGGTAATGGCAAACAGAGCAGGCTGTTCTACATTGATACCACTGGCCGATGGGTCCGCAACGATTTCGCGCATGAGTTCTCTTGTGTCTCTTGGCATGGATTTTACAACCATATCCAATGCAGTGCCTACAACAGGCTGCTCAAGAATCTCCGATTTATTCAGCAGATTGCCAAAATTGACCTTTGCAAGATAGACACTGCCGTCGGGGATGGCACTGTAGTGCTTGCTCTTTATTCCAAAGAGGAAAAAGCAAACCACTGCTGCAGCTATAACAAGCAATGCACCTACTGCAGAAAGTGAAATAATCAATACTTTTTTCATGATATTCTTTTTTATCAATTAATTATACTCTTTTTACAAATGTACAACAGTGTTTCTTTTCACGTACCGTTTTAACGAGTTTTAACATTGGTATATAATAATAATGCCGGCAATGCCGGCATTATTATTTACAAGGTAAAATTCATTACTCTTTAATCAACTCGAACTCGGCACCGGAAGCAAAGTCCTGACCGTTCTGTGAGCTCAATGCTGTGAAACGTACAAAACGAGCCTTGACAGGAGCCTTGAACATCACAGTCTGCTTGTCTACGCTGTATGGGAATTCACCCTGAGCAACAGGCTCACTCCAGTTCTTGCCATCCATGCTCACCTGGAGTTTATAGCTCTTGATGTTACCGTTTGCACCAGGACCATCCTGACGTGGAGTGTACTTGAAGCCCTTTATGCTTACCTCGCTGTTTGCGTCGAAATCGATCCAGTGAGGATAGTTGGCTACGGTTACAGAGTACATTGTATGCCATATTGTTGTGGGGTCGCCGTCGAGCATTTTCTCGGCACCGCTACCAGGCTCAAGGCTTGAACAGAAGGCTACTGTAACAGGTATAGATGTAATCTCACTGTAGCTGTATGTTGCAGCCAATGCAGGAGTTTCCTTCTCCCAAACAGTGATATCACCACCCTTGCTCATGTTAACAGGACCTGTATACTGTACCTTCTTGCCGTTCTTACCTATCTTATAATAGATCTCTGCACCCTCTTTAGCGCAGCTCATAGTCACTACACCAAGCAGGTCGCGCTTGAGAACTACAGGAAGAACACCTGAAGCTGCAACATTAGCCAAATCGGTAAACTTGTCACCGGCCTTTACAGGACGCATGATGAAGCCAACTGTGTTGTCACCGGCCTTTACAAGGTCGTGCTCAAGAGGACCACCCTGACCGCAACTGTTACCGCCAAGACCGTTGACCTTTGCATCGAGGTGCAACCATGTACCTGATGAAGCAGGCAACTGATGTGGGTGAGCAGCCTCGGTAAGTTCAACGTCGTTCCATGGAAGCGCTGTTGTTGACAAGCCACATGTATTTACAAAGATTACACCATTGCCGGCATTGTTTGTAAGAGCAGCCCAACGAACCTCCTCGCGGTTTGCCATATCCTGTGGTTTGGGGAAATGAACGAACTGGTCGGCAACAGTGCTGCTGTACTGCTGTATGAAAGCACCGGTACGACGGTCGTTATAGTTGTTCCAAGGACCACGACCATAATATGTGTAGTTGCTCAACTCCGATGGCAACTGCAACATGTAACCAATGCGTGCAAGCATTGTGTTTGCGTCGCTACCTGTTACAGAACTGTTGAGTTCAACCGAGCCATCGGGATAAATAGTCCATATTCTGTTAGAGATAAAGTGGAACTCGTTCTCACCAAGCTCGCGTGTACCATCCTTTACTGTAAAGCTGTTATCTGCATTCTTGATACGTGTTCCTGGGTGCTTAGCCTGTGTACGTACAATGTACTGAAGCACAACTGTACCATCATTATTCTTCTTTGTTACGAATGAGGTCACCTCGTCCTTAAGATCGTAGAGACCGAGCGCGAACCAACGGTTCCATGCCCAGATATCATTGTCGACAGGTGCGCGGAATGCGCTAAGCGACATTGAACTACCCTTTTCAAATACTGTAGTCTCGCCATAAACCACATTTTCAAGAACACCGGTCTTGTTGTTGAACGCAACAGTGAAGCCGTCACCTGTGATTTCTGTAATGCCGGCAGCCTTGTCCTCGCTAACCTTAACCTTAACATCGCTCTTGGCAACATCTACAAGCATAGCAGCTTTCACAGCAGCCTGCAATGGCAACTGTTCCTCCATCTGCACATAACCCTTCTTTGCCCAAGGCATATCCTTCTTGAGAAGGAGCTGTACCTTAACGAAGTACTCCTTGTCTGCAGCAAAATCAACATTACCGAAATGCAACTTGAATGTCTTTGCTGTGCGTGGAGCAATATCCATACTTGGCATGAAGTAATGGGTAACCTCAACACCATCGGCCCAAAGTGATACCTTGATATCAAGGTCGTTCAAACTGTTGAAATAGCGCTTGTTGAAAAT
>JAFZFM010000040.1 GCA_017555865.1 Bacteroidaceae bacterium | reverse complement strand
TCGCTCTTCTCCTTGATTGTTGGCTGAATGCCGGTCCAGACAATGTCGTCGATGGTGAGTTCGTTACCGAAGATAATCTCCTTGTCGTTGTCGATGTCTATTACGGCCGCCAAACCTTCGTAGTCCGATGCAAAGAAATAGAGGAATGTAGAATCCTGACGGAAATGATATGTGTTGTCGGCATAGTTCATACCTGTAAGGTTATTGCCGAGGAACAGCAGCAGACCGCTGCCGACCTTCTCCTTCAACGCCTTGCGGCGTGCGATATAAGTCTCTTTTGAAAACATAGTTATAAGTTTTTTATTGTTTGTTTATCTTTTTACAATGGCACGCACTACAAACCATATGTGCCGTACGACAGTTGGCAGTAATCCGTAATGCTTGCTCATGATGTTGAAACGCTCCATCAGCGATTTGCGATGGTATTGCAAAGATATACCATTCTGTAAATAATTCACAACGGTGGCATTCACATTTACCATCTTTTTTGAGCGTTTCATCACCTTAATGCACCAATCGACATCGGCTGAAAGACGGTACTTGAGGTCGTACATGGGCGCAATGTCGCGACGTGCATAGAATGCCTGATGACACACAAGCATACCGTTCCTGAAACTGCGCCAATCGAGTCGCTCGGGTGCCTGCAAACGACGCATTCTCACAAAATTGCGGTTTTCGTCAACCTCGGCAGTTTCGCCATACAGCACATCGGGCAGCTCCTTTTCATCTGCAATGGCATCGGCTAGTGTCTGCAGGGTGTCCGGTGCATAGAACGCATCTCCTGCGTTCAGGAAACAGAGATAATCTCCTGTTGCAAGGGCAATACCCTTGTTCATCGCGTCATATATTCCTTTGTCGCGCTCGCTTATGATATGTGCAAATTCAATGCCGCTTGCTTTGGCTATGGCTACGGTATCGTCTTTGGAGCCTCCGTCGACAAGGATATATTCGTAATTGGAATATGTCTGCGCACGCACGCTTTCCAGCGTCGGTACTATCACCGATGCCGCATTGTATGTGACTGTTATTATGGAGAACTTCGGTCTTAGAGTCATGCCTTATTCCTTTATTCTACGATATACGCATATACCAATGAGCGTAACAATAGCCACGCCTACCATTATCGAGAAGTATAACGACCAGCGGTGGCTCTTTGCCATCACTTCATCATAACACTTGAACTCTATTGTGTGTTCTCCTGCCGGTATGGGCAATGCACGCAATACATAGTTGGCACGTATGGGTTTTACCTCCTCGCCGTCGATATATGCCTTCCAGGTCTTGTAATAGACTTCGGAGAAAACGGCCATTTTAGGCTTTGCACAACGGCTCTTGTAGACGATGTTTCCGGGGTTGCGGTATTCGGTAAGTCTTATGTCGCCAAACGTGGTGTTATTGTATTGCTCGGCATTCGGTACAAACTCTTTCCAAGCATTGTCAATGTGTGCCGTATTCTTGTCGACATTCTCGATGGCTGCAATCTCTTCCTTTGCTCCGTTCACCCAATTGATGTTGTCGACAAGCCAGCAGTTGCCGAAAGCTCCCGGCAATCCATAAAGAACATTGTTCTCGGCAACACCATCCTCCGTTATTATGAAGCGTGTGTTGAGCATGGATATTACGTTCCAGTTCATCTTTGAAAGATAACGGTCAATGATATCCTGATAGCGTGCCAACTTTGCAGGGCTGTAACCGCCGATAGAATTGTGCTTGTACGAAGTGAATGCCTCGTTGAATGGGTTTGATGTCAGGTTGAATACACGATAGTGAGGGTCGTTGCCTGCCAATGCTTTTATCTCGCGGTCGGCATCGGTCACCTGTATTGCAGTGGTCTTTTTCTTTGCGATAAAATCGTCATGCGACAGGAAACGCCAGCTTACAGGCCACATGTCGACAAGGAAAACAATGCCAAGAACTACTATAAAAACGGTTGTCTTCAGCTTGCCACGAAGATATAGCGACAACAACAATACTGTAGCAGCAATGAAACCCAAAGAACGCAGTGCGTCATGGTTGAGCAATGCTTTGCGTTCTGCTATCAGCGCATTATATAGTTCGGGAATCTGTGCAATGCCTGCATCGTTGGGTGATGTAAAGTTCAGCAAAGAGCCGCCTGCCAAATGAAAGAGAAGGGCTATACCACCGACAATAGCAAAAGAGATGTTGAGTGATTTGCGTAACGCTTTGGCAGCAGCTTCATCCTTGTTGCTTGCAACGTCCATAAACTGCTTTACTGCAAGCACGGCCATTGTCGACATTGTCAATGTAGTAATGACGAGTGACATTGACGGTGTACGGAACTTGTTGTACAAAGGCATGTACTCAAAGAGGAAATTGTTTATTCCAGGCAAATTACGTCCCCATGCCAACACAAGCGAGAATATTGTTGCGACAAGCAACCACCACTTTTCGGGGCCTTTAAGAATAAACAATCCAAGAACAAAAAGCAGACATACGACGGCACCTGCATATACAGGGCCTTCGGTGAATGGCTGGTCACCCCAATAAGTTGGTGCTGCCTTCACAAACTGTTTTGCCTCGGCATCAACCTGCGCGCGTATTTCGCGGTTGGAGTAGATGTATTGAATTGCCTCTTCCTCTGATGCGTCAGGATACTGCTGCAAGAACATATCGACATAGTTGTCAAATATTATTTTGCGGTATGCGCTGTACAATTTACTCTCCTTTCCTACATCGTAGTGCGATGATGCTCCGTAGAAATTCGGGATAAGCAGAGTCATGGTTTCCATTTTGCCGTAGCTCCAGCTGAAAGCATAATCCACATCAAGTCCATCGGCCTTTTCACCGTCATTTGTGCTTAGCTCGGAACCGCCACGCATTGAGTCCTTTGCATAGTCATTTGTAGGCATTAGTATTCCCACGGCAGGAGCAACTGCCATAACGGCCACTACGGCAAGTACACCCGTAGCCTTGAAATAATAGGGCAACCACTTCTCGCGCCAAGCATATATGAAATAGACGACAGCCATTATCAAGGCTGTCAACAGCATGTAGTATGTAACCTGTTGATGGCTCCAGAAGATGTTCAGTCCGGCGAACAGCAAGGTAAGCAGTGCACCTATGACAAGTTTGCGCCTATAGCACAGCACTATACCGCCGACTATCGGTGCCAATGTCGCTATGACAAGGCTCTTGTTCATGTGTCCGGCTGCAATGATTATGAAATTGTATGAGCCGAGTGTATATACTATGGAACCGATGATGCTGAGCCACGGTTTGCATCCAAGAGCAAGGAACAGCAGATAACAACCGATGAAAGTTGCAAAGATACAGCCTATATGACGGCTCGATGCACCAAAGTAGTTCAATGTAACAAGACGGCTCAACGGCTTGAATGTGTTTGCAGGCTGTGGCGCAAAAGTATAGTTGCATGGCATGCCCGAGAACATCGAATTCGACCAATATGAATATTCTCCGCTCTCCTCGTGGTAGTCGCGCGCGTCCTTACCCCAGCCCATAGAACCGACGGCATCGGCCTGACGTACATCCCTGCCTTCGAACACCGGTGCAAAATATACCAATGTAAGTGTCAGGAACACCAGCACTGCTATAACATGAGGCATAAAGCCTTTCCAATCGATTTTCTGTTTCATATATCTATCAGTTTTTTTCTATTATCTCTTTCAAAAGGTCGTACATACGTTTTTCGTACTGCTCTATTGTGTATTTCTCCCTTATGAGGTTATGGGCATCCAAGGCCTTTTGTTCAAAGACATCGACAGGTGTTGATTCGAGTCTGAGCAACGCCTCTTCAAAAGAGTTGTATGTCACATCGGTAACACAGATGCCTACATCGGAGAGGTTTATGCCTGTAGCTGCGCTGTACACCGGCAACAATGCGCCGTTGCCGAGCACATTCAACACCGAAACGGCGCATCCCTCTGATATGGAAGGGTTCAGCAGTATTCCGCATTGCGAGAGGATCTCGGCGAATTTATCTGATTCTATATCTATAAAACCGTGTAAGTGTATATTCCCGCATTTTTTGATTTTGGGCGTGTAGTAATCCCAGAATTCGCTCTCTTGCCTGCTACCACCACATATATGGAGCGTATAGTCGGGGTGTCCGATAGCAAAGTCTATGGCAATGTCAAGTCCTTTATGCACCATTCCGGAACTGCCGAACCATAGTATTGATTTACGGCATTGTGCAAAATCCTTTTTTGTTGGATTGCTAACGGTGGGGAAGTAGAATGCCGGCAACCATTTGTATTTGTCGTTTGACGTGTCCTCGGCAACAAATTTGTCGAATACATACTCGTCGCCCAAACATATAACGGCATCGCTCAGGCCGGCTTCGTAGTATGTCCTTGCATCTCCCGGCATATAGCGGTTTGAGTTCAGGAGCCAGAATCCATGTCTGTCATGGAAATCCCTGTTGCGCAGGGTTGTCACTCTGTAATTGAACAGGGTCTCTGCTCCCACAGAATAGAAAATCTTTAAAGGTTTTATCTTTTCATCGGCAGAAAAAGCACCCATAAAGGCGTTTCCGTTTATTCCGAAAACAATGTCATATTGTGAATAGTCGATGCCGCTCTTTGTGCGTGACACGCAATCGACGCTATAACCGAGTCTGTCGAAGCATTTTGCGACAGTATGACATTCTGTAAAGTTAGAGTGGTATTTGGGTAGGCCATTCTTTGTAAAGGCTTCGGGCAAGTGGCACATGAGCACGCGCTTTGTATAACCTCTCTTGAACACGTCTTTTTTGTATTGTTCGGTCAAAAGCAGCTTTTGTAACCACGATATGATGGTATTGGCCATGCGTCTTTTGGCGATGGGCCACAAACGGGATATTTCGGACAGACGTATTTTCATGACAACGGTTTATAGTTTACGGTAAACATTACAGGTCTGTTCAACCATTCTCTCTATCGAGAATTCTTTTCCGCGTGTAGCGCCTTTTCTGCGTAGCTCATCACGCAATGCCGTACTTTCCACCAACTCTTTTAATGTGTCGTACATCGAGCTTGAATCGTAGGGGTCAAAATAGAGAGCCGCATCACCTGCCACTTCGGGGAAACAACTGGCATTGCTCAAGCATACAGGGCATCTGTTTGCAAAAGCCTCGAGAATGGGGATGCCGAAGCCTTCGTAAAGCGAAGGATATACAAAACATAGAGCATGGTTGTAGAGCGATGCCATCTGTGCATCATTGGCCGATATGTGTACGATGCGGTCTGCAATACCCAATTCGGCAAATGTCGATAGCTCTGCTTGTGAAAAATAAGCTCCGGTACATACCACTTTCAACTTGTTGTCGTCGCTGAACAAAGGAGATATTGCCTTTAGCCAAGAAAGGAAATTCTTATACCCCTTGCGCTCGCCTACATAAAGAATGTAATGGTCAAAAAGTTGCGAAACTGGTTCTGCTATGGGCTTGTAACCATGATGTACCACACTTATTTTTGAGGGGTCTGTACCTAAAATTTCAACAATGTCCTTTTTGGTGTTCTCGCTTACTGCAATTATGTGGTCGGCTTCCTGTACAAGACGTCTCTTGTTGAGTATAGTCTTGTCGTATATCAGCACTTCCTGTGGAAAACGCTCAAAAGTCATATCATGTATTGTCAATACAAGAGGCTTCTGGCATTTTTTCAATGCGCTCAGAAAGTAAGGGTTGTAATATGTGGGGTGAAAAATGTCATAATCACCGTTCTTTATGGCTTTTTTCGAAATGAAATCATTTGCCAACTCGTACAGACGGCGACGGATACGATAATTCTCGGGGAACGACAGCTTATCGTATTTGTGGCCATAGGTTTCGGTAACATAATGATTTTCACAATATTTCATTGGTACATCTGCCGTGAATTCATTTTGTGGCAGGTTGTACATGAGGTCGGCAAAGTAACGTGTTACTCCGCCAAAACGCTGGAACGTGAACATCTGATGATCGTACAAAACCTTTTTCATGCCCACTACTGTTTTTTACGTTTGAAAAGAAAATCCATTATCTCCGAAAGCTCCTCGCTGCGTGTGATGTAAGCAGTGAATATATACAGACTGGCCGCTATGGCTATTTTGGAACCGAGCAAAACGTATATATCATCGATGAATCTTGTCGTGTAACCTGTGATGCACATTACAGCGGTTGCCAACGCCATATAGGGCAATATGTCCTTGATGAACATTGTATATGACAAACATATCTCTTTCTTGACAAAGAAATTCCAGACAAACAGCCATAGGATGTTG
>JAFZFM010000039.1 GCA_017555865.1 Bacteroidaceae bacterium | reverse complement strand
ACGGTCTTGTAGAAGAGAATTTGGGCTGTTATATGGCCGCATGAGACATTTTAAAGCTAAACCGGGATTTTATACCTGAAAAAGGCAAAAAAAAGAGACAAATACAAAGCCGGATCAAAATCACTTTTGACCCGGCCTCTTTCTTGTATCAAAGCCCTTATATTATTTGGCTGGACATATAAAACGATAAAGATTACAACCAATGAAGTTTCCTACAACAAGACAAGGATAGAGAATTGCAACATCGGCAAAATGTGCACTGGTGTACGAGAATGGAACTGTCATGTAGTAGAAAGCATCGGCAAGACAGTGTGGGAAACCACAGTTGATGAAAAGAGGTACACCGAAAAGAAGAGCCAAAGGCTTTCCCTCACGTGCAAATGTCACAACTGTTGTCATAATGAAACCGCAACCTATCGCAAGAAGTCCGGCTCTTACAGGACCAAGCGCGAGACGACCCTCAAGAATAGCCTGTGCCGACTCTCCCAACGATAGCGGAGAACAACGGGACAACAGTGCTACCAGCATACATCCCAACACATTTGCAAAGAGTATAAAGAGCAACTCACCAATGGCTTTCATCCAGCGGCTGCGACCGGCCTCATCTCGCAAAGCTACAAAACCGGCTGTTCCTGTATACAGTTTCAACTTATAGTTGACAACAGTGAGCAGTCCAAAAGAGAAGAGTACAGCACCTACAATATCCTTATAGGCCAGATAACCCCAACCGGCAATACCAACTGCTATACCGGAAATAATTGACGAACGAAATGTTTTTTGCATTGTAATTTTATTTTAACTGTTATTTTCTATTTATAATCAGACTGTTTTGCGGCCAGATTCCTCAATCATCGTACGCAAAGAATCATTGAAAGCACGCTCTTCAAGGAGTTGCTCCAGTGGGATATGCATTCTGTAGCACCACTGATGATCGCGGTTCGATGGCACGTTTATACGTTCTTCCTCATAGTTATGCCTGCGCAAACGCTCATCCATAGCCATAAGATCCTGCCATGCGAAAAGAGCAAATGCTGCCGGAGACTGCATATGCTGTACTATAATGGCTCTTGCCACCCTGCCATCCATCTCTGCAGGCGCCTTGCCTTCAAAACCAAGCACATTATTGTAGAACTGCTGCGAAAGTGCACTATCTTCACTCCACCAACCGCGCAAAGTACTCATATCGTGTGTAGATGGTGTAGCTACAGACAGATACGGGTAATGTTCGGGGCGGGCAAAGGTCTCGCCAAAGAGTTTTGGCATGCGCTGTATCTCCAGTGACAACACCTGCAGGTTCTTCATCAACCAGGGTACACACGCCGGAATCATTCCCAAATCCTCACCACACGCTGTCATTGTTGTTGACTGCAACAAAGGAGAGAGTTTACGCATACCTTCTCGATACCAGAACATTGTATGTCGGTTGTAGAAATAATCCTCGTACAGATGGTCATACGCTATACGGTCACCGAACTCCAAATGATTATATGCATTGGTATCGCAGCCTAATATGCGCGGAACATACTTACCCTCCACATTGAGATCACGAATGAACAGCACATCGCCATATAGGCGCTGCAAAGCCTCCTTCATCTGCTTCGACAGTTTTGGAGTACGTTCATATATATAGTAATCGAGTGTATTGGCATTTACAATTTCGGGACGGAAGAGATATCTGCCATCAGTTTGCTTTTCAAGGAAAGACTCAATAATAATTCTTGATTTACGGGGGAAAAGACTCTTCAGCAAATCATCATCGATATACGGTACTGTATGCAGTTTCTCGTCAAACATAAAACCTGCCGCGTTTATCTCCTCAACGGACAACGGAATGTTTGGTGAAAAACTTCCGGCCATTCCACTCTTTGCTGTACGTGGTATTTCCCAAATACGGAAAAAACCGAGGATGTGGTCTATGCGATAAGCATCGAAGAAACGTGCCATATACTGCAGGCGACGGCGCCACCATGCATATCCATCTGCTTCCATGACCTGCCAGTTGTATGTCGGGAACCCCCAGTTCTGACCGTCGGCCGAGAACATGTCCGGTGGAGCACCTGCCGATACAGAGAGGTTGAACTGCTCACGGTCACACCACACATCAACACCATTCGGAGCGACTCCGATGGGGATATCACCTTTAAGAGCAACACCCTTGCTGTTGGCATACAGGTGTGCTGCACTCAACTGTCTGTATAGTATATATTGTACAAAACTGTAAAATTCGGTTTCACGTACCGAATCGGGATACTCTTCCAGCACACGCTGTCTGGTTTCCTTGTCGTAGTATGGATACTCCTTCCAGTCCCAAATATTGCTATGCAGACGAGCCGAAAGGAAACGGTAAAGCACGTATGGCTCGAGCCAAGAAGCCTGCTCGCTTACAAAAGCCTTGTAATCTTCGCTGGCCTGCACCTCGGAAGATACCTCGGCAAAGAGTTCACGCAGATAACCAATCTTGAGCATATATACCTTGGCATAATTCACTTCATCGGAACGGTTCAATACTTCGCGTTCTTTCTGGTAATACGCATTGCGTTTTTCACTGCCCAGAGCAGGAAGTTGCGACATGTCGGCGTAGATTGGATTAAGAGCAAACACCGACACACAGTTGTATGGATAGGAATCCTCATTACCGCCACATACAGTAGTGTCATTTACCGGCAACAGTTGCAGAATATTCTGACCGGTAGCAGCAAGCCAATCGGCCATAAGTTTGATATCGCCAAAATCACCGATACCCCATCCATGCGACGAACGTAGTGAAAAAAGTGGAATTACAGTACCTGCCAGACGAATGTTTTGCTCATTGAAATGCAATTCATCGAGCTGATAGAAGTAGTTTGTTGAAGGCTCGAAATCGGGCAACAGAATGTGTCTGTTGTCACCCTCTTCCCATCTCACCGCACCATCTTCACCAACTGCAATGAACTTATAATATATGCCACCGCTCCATATTCGGTCTACATCAAATGTAACGCTCCAACGACCGGGAACACGTTGCTGCATGGGCAGAGCCTTCTCGGGATTCCAGTTACCAAGCACCTCGGCATCACCTGCAAGATATAGACGTTCCCCTTTGCGCAGACCTGCCACATAAAGCGAGAATGTCACACTTCTGTTGTACCAGTTGATACTTGGTTCATCAAGCGACAGATCATTCGCACCAAAAAAGCTGAACAGATTGGTTCTCTTATAATATCCGGTAGGAGAATCAAGCCACATATCGTAAACGATGTAGTTGTCGTTCACACAGTTGAAACGCAGCCTGTGAGGCCTTTTTTCCCACTCGCAACATGCAGTCTTGCCATTGGAAAGAAGCTCATAACCATACTGTATATGGTCATAATCCTCACTAACCTCCATGGAAGCACGCCACCAACCTTTCTGGACTTCACGCAACATAAGCACTCCGGCTGTTTCGTTGCAATTGTCCTCAAGACAAAAATTCAAATACATGACACAAGATGTGTCAGCTTCATATCGAATGTTGAACTCTATAAATTTCATATTTTCACTAAGTGAATAAACCTTGCGAAAATACAAAAAAATGCGGGTGTCGACAACTTTATGGAACACTTTTATTTCATATCATCCACATTGCATGGATTATGGCATACACAAAAGCAGCTTTATAAAAGAACAGGAAATTTGGATTTGAAGTGAACCCCAAAGTTTTTTGTCCAAACTTTGGGGTTCACTTCATAATCGCTGTCGTTTTTTTTAGCACCGGCACGTTCATAAAGGTTCAAGACACCGTAACTCAAAGGTAAAAAATGTAAAATCTCTTTTAACGTTTTTGCCGTTTGTAATAAATGCAGTATTATTGCAAAAAATTAGAAGATTTGCATTATTTTGCAAACAGGCACGAGGAGTACGACTGTTTATGAAATATCTTTTTCACAACTTGAGAATATTATTCCTGTTTTTGCTACTTGTCATGGCCATACCACAAGCAATGGCACAAAAGAGCGGCAAGAAGCCATTTACCGTTGTCATAGACCCCGGGCATGGTGGTGTTGACCCCGGAGCGCTCGGACGCAAATCAAAGGAGAAGGACATTAACATGAATGTCTCGAAACTGCTTGCCGAGATGATAAAGGAAAAGTATCCCGAGATCAAAATAATATTCACCAGGACTACAGATGTAAAGATACCGCTTGTAAAGAGAGCTTCAATAGCCAACGACGCCAATGCCGATCTTTTCATATCCATTCATTCTAACGCATCCAAATCAAGAAAAGCCAACGGCTGTGAAACATTCACTCTTGGTGCAGGCAGCAGTGCCGAAGCAAAGGCTGCAGCCATGTACGAGAATGAGGTAATCCTGTCCGAAGATAATTTTGAGGAGGTCTACAAAGGTTTTGACCCACGCTCAAGCGAAAGTTATATAATTTTCGAACTTATACGCAGCCACGACATGGAGCTGAGTGCAGAACTTGCACAATTGGTACAGGAGGGCATGGTCGGAAACAGCAAATTACATAACCGCGGAGTAGCTTCGGCCGGTTTCCTTGTACTGCACCGCACCGTAATGCCAAGCATTCTTGTTGAGCTTGGTTTCATAACCAACAGCAACGACGAGGCTGTCATTGCTTCGAAAAACGGACAGAAGAAACTTGCCAAAGGAATATTTGAGGGTTTTGAGAAATATTATGAGAGATACGGCAAGCCAAGAGGCGGTAACGTAAAAGACAGAGACAACAAAAGCGTAAAGCCCAAGACTCCACAAAAGAAGAAGACTGTTACAGCCACAAAAGGTAAAAAGCCTGTATTCAAGGTGCAGATTCTCACATCGAATCGTAAGCTGGCCAAGAACGACAAAAAACTGAAAGGTGTAAAAGCTGAATATTATACCGAAAATGGAGTTTACAAATACACTTATGGCAATAGTAAGGACTACAATGAAATACAGAGGATAAAGAAACAGCTAACGGCAAAATTCAAGGAAGCATTCATTGTAGCATTCATTGACGGCAAAAAAGCCGACATAAACGAAGCCATAAGAATATATAAAGAATCAAAGAAATGAAAACAGCAAAGAAATCGCCACGCGAACTATGGGTCGGCATACTTGGTATCGTCGCCATCGCACTAATATATCTGCTTATCAACTTCTTCAAAGGAGTAAATGTTTTTAATGAAGGAGACAGATACTATGCACGTTTCAACGATATTGGTGAAATTGTAAAATCGAGTCCGGTATATATAAATGGTTATAAGGTTGGCAACGTAAGTGGTATAACATACGACTTTTCGAAAACGAACTGCGTGTACGTAGAGATGAGTCTTGACAACCGCCTGCACATACCACAAGGTAGCTATGCCATGATAGTAAACAAGACACTTGGCAGCAGCACCATCAACCTTATCATGGGGAATTCGGAAAATATCATAAACAAAGGAGACACCCTTTCGGGCACACTGAATGCAGGTGCAATGCATGCGGCAGGCAAAATGATTCCGCGTATAAACGACCTGTTGCCTAAGGTTGACACCATGCTTGTTTCGTTAAACAATATCCTTTCAAACCCGGCAATAAACAATTCAATAAACAACATCGAACTGTTGACAGCGCAACTCAACAGAACAACGGCACAGCTAAACGCAATTCTTTCGGAGGAGATTCCACAAGCTGCCGAAAAACTTATTGCCATTGAAGACAACATGTTGCAGGTCTCGGAACAATTGAGCGATGTTGACTACAAGAAAATAATGGGCGACCTGGAAGCCTCCCTTTCAAACATGAAGAGTATTACCGCAGCACTTGAAAGCGGCGAAGGGACTGCCGGTATGTTACTGAAAGACAGCACATTGTATAGCAGACTGAATGAAACATGCGAAGCTGCTACAACACTTCTTCAGGACCTGCGCGAGAACCCCAAAAAATATGTACACTTCTCGGTTTTCGGCAGGAAATGACCTTATCTGAATGAAAAATAACAGAAGTTTCTTTAGTGGAACACTCTTTGGGTTGATATTCTTGAACCGTGGCGGTTGTACACATTGAGTATATAACATCCATGAGGTACGCCACGCATATCCACCTTTCGGCTATACTTGCCGTAATATATTCTGCGGCCCGACATATCCACCACCTCTATACGTTGTCCCCAAGAACGAGAAGCCGGCAGTTCTACGACATCGGCAAGTTGCGTCTTGCCTGTAAACGTCACCATGACCGGTCCGCTCTCAACCCCACATGCATTTACTGCAGTAACAGCAACCGTCAATGTAGCCAATGAGCGGCAGTCCCATCGGAAAAGAGTATCGGCAAGTGAATGTACAAGCATATTCTGCACATTGGATATATCCACAGTATCTCCCAAAGCACCGTACACATTGTAACGGACTGCCGGGAAATTATCATCGGCAAACACTTTACCCCACTCCAGGGAAATGCCATCTTCATCACGTGCAGCCACAGATATCTGTGGCATTGCAGGTTCTGTACCCCACCACGGCATTGGTGGAACAAGCGCCTTTTCATTATATACATCAACTACCACATTCCTTGCCCCACCGGCATTACCAAGCACATGCGCTGCACGGAATAATGCTACTCCGGCACTACCTGCACCACGTGAGGTACGAAACTGACGTTCAATTTCAATTTCATCCCATCCACCATACTGTGGCGAAAGTCGATATATGCCTACTCCAGGAACAATATGACGGCCATAAGAATTCTCACACCAGTCGAGTACAAAAGGATAGAAGTTATTGCCATTAAAATACAACATTGGAAACAGGGCATCCATCACACCATCCTTCATCCACTTTTGTGCCTCTTGATACACAGCGTTGTATGCATCCCAACCAAGCGAGCTATAACGAGTAAGATCATCATATTTGCCAAGCGGTGCAGAACTCACACGCACCCACGGTTTCTTAGCCTTCACACTCTTATAGACCAGCTCGACTATAGCTGTAATGTTGCTGCGACGCCAATCCGCAAGCGACATCCTTTTACTATATTTACGATAGAGAGCAGAATCGGGATAACCGTTTGTACGGTCGGGATAACGGACATAATCAAGATGAATTCCGTCAACATCATATTTCGAGACAATTTCCTCTACAAGTTCCACAATGTATTCGGCAGTCCCAGGATTTCCCGGCTCCATATACCAGGCACCTTTATAATGTGTACATAACTCCTTTCTTTTACGGGAAAGAGCCTGCTTTCCCTGACGCTTTATATGTTCATCCTTACCCAGCGGCAAGGTAACAAGCCATGCATGCAACTGCATTCCACGCTTGTGACACTCCTCTATGGCAAAGGCAAGCGGATCGTAGCCCGGTGATTTACCCTCCACACCTGTCAGTACATGCGAGAAAGGTTCTATAGACGATGGATATATTACATCGCCACGCACTCTTGTCTGCAAAAGCACAGTATTTATATTGAGTTCATGGAGTGAATCCAGTATCACGCACAACTCTTTTTGCTGACGCTCAACATCTTCCTTCGATTTGACCAGACTCTTTGGCCAGTCAAGATTCTCGATGGTAGTCAGCCACACTGCACGATATTCGTATTTCGGTGCACTTGCATTCTGCGCCTGCAATACCGTGACAAGCAACAGTAAAAATGATATTATGTATAGTTTTAGAGGTCTCATATATTAATTTATCACAAAAGTACACTTTTTTAGCTTCTTATTGTACGTATTTATGCTATTATTTACTATTTTTGTCTGTTCAGCCTCGCAAAACATACTAACATGCAAGACTGTTCATGAATTTAGAATAAGAATTATATAGTTTAATCACATAAATTTATTGCGTTATGACAAAAGCAAAGAAATTTATCACATGTGACGGAAACCAGGCTGCGGCTCACATCGCATACATGTTTTCCGAGGTAGCAGCCATCTACCCTATCACACCGTCATCAACAATGGCAGAATATGTTGATGAGTGGGCGGCTCAAGGCCGCAAGAACCTTTTTGGTGAGACCGTAATGGTGCAGGAAATGCAGTCCGAAGGTGGTGCAGTTGGCGCACTCCACGGTTCATTGCAGGCAGGTGCTTTGACAAACACCTTCACAGCTTCACAGGGTCTGTTGCTGATGATTCCAAATATGTATAAGATCGCTGGTGAAAAGTTGCCATCGGTATTCCACGTTTCGGCACGCTCACTCGCCGGTAACTCTTTGAGTATATTCGGCGACCACATGGACGTTATGGCCTGCCGCCAGACCGGTTTTGCAATGCTTTGCGAAGGTTCTGTACAGGAGGTAATGGACCTTGCACCGGTAGCACACCTTGCAACATTGAAGAGCCGTATTCCTTTCTTGAACTTCTTCGACGGTTTCCGCACATCGCACGAGATTCAGAAGATTGAGCTTCTTGAGCAGGAAGATATTGCCCCACTCGTTGACTGGAAGTATATTCAGGAGTTCCGCGACAGAGCTTTGAGCCCGACACACCCAGTTGTACGCGGAACTGCAGAAAACCCAGAAACATTCTTCACACACAAGGAGAGCGAAAACCCATTCTACAATGCCGTTCCCGATATCGTTGCAGAATACATGGATAAGATTTCGGCTATCACAGGTCGCAAATATGCCCCATTCACATACTATGGTGCAGAAGATGCCGACCGCGTTATCGTGGTTATGGGTTCTGCCACAGAGGCTATCAAAGAGGCTATTGACTACATGATGGCACGCGGCGAGAAGGTTGGTCTGGTAAGCGTTCATCTTTACCGTCCATTCTCGGTGAAATACCTTGCTGCAGTTATGCCAAAGAGTGTCAAGCGCATTGCTGTACTTGACCGAACAAAAGAGCCAGGAAGCAACGGTGAGCCTTTGTACCTCGATGTTGTAGAGGCATTCTCAAGTACACCAGAACTCAGAGAGCTTAACCCGACTATCGTTGGCGGCCGCTTTGCATTGGCTTCCAACGACACTACACCTGCCGTCATCATGGGTGTTTATGAAAACCTTGCATTACCCGAGCCAAAGAACCACTTCACCATTGGTATTGTCGATGACGTTACTTTCCTTTCACTTCCAAAGAAGGAGGAGATTGCAGTTGTTGACGGCATGTTCGAGGCCAAGTTCTACGGTCTTGGTGCCGATGGTACCGTTGGTGCAAATAAGAACTCTGTAAAGATTATCGGTGAAAATACACAGAAATATTGCCAGGCATATTTCTCTTACGACTCAAAGAAATCGGGTGGTTTCACCTGCTCACACCTGCGTTTCGGCGACAAGCCTATCCGCAGCACATATCTGGTAAACACTCCAAACTTCGTCGCATGCCACGTTCAGGCATACTTGAAGATGTATGACGTCACACGCGGTTTGCAGAATGGCGGTACATTCCTTTTGAACACAGTTTGGGAAGGCGAGGAACTTGCAAAGCACTTGCCTAACAAGGTAAAGAGATGCTTCGCCGAAAAGGACATCAACGTATACTATATCAACGCTACCAAGATTGCTCAGGAGATTGGTCTTGGCAACCGTACAAACACTATACTCCAGAGCGCATTCTTCCGTATCACAGGCGTTATCCCTGTAGAGCTTGCTGTTGAGCAGATGCAGAAGTTCATTGTCAAGTCTTATGGCAAGAAGGGTCAGGACATCGTTGACAAGAACAACGCAGCTGTTGACCGCGGTGGCGAATACAAGAAACTCGTCATAGACCCTGCTTGGGCTAACTTGCCAAACGATGTTGAGGAGAAGAGAGACGAACCGGAATTCATTACAAAGATCGTTCGCACAATCAACGCTCAGGAGGGCGACAAACTTCCAGTTTCGGCATTCAAGGGACTTGAGGATGGTACATGGCCTGTAGGAACATCGGCTTACGAGAAACGCGGAGTGAGTGCATTCGTTCCAAAGTGGGATGCTGCAAAATGTATCCAGTGTAACCGTTGTGCATTTGTTTGTCCTCACGCTGCCATACGCCCAATTGTAATGGATGAGCAGGAGGCGGCCGGTCTGAATGCAGACAAGATTGAGATGAAGGCTCCTGCTGCAATGAAGGGTATGCATTTCAGAATCCAGGTCAGCGTACTCGACTGTCTTGGTTGCGGCAACTGCGCCGATATATGTCCGGGCAATCCCAAGTTGGGTGGCTCTGCCCTTACAATGGTTCCACTTGAGCAGGAGAGAGCCGAGGCTGCAAACTGGGACTACTGCGTGAAGAATGTCAAGAGCAAACAGCACCTTGTTGATGTCAAGAGCAATCCAAAGAACTCACAATTCGCAACTCCTTTGTTCGAATTCTCAGGTGCTTGTTCAGGTTGCGGCGAGACTCCATATGTAAAGTTGCTGACACAGTTGTTCGGCGACCGCGAAGTTATTGCCAACGCAACCGGCTGTTCTTCAATTTACACAGGTTCAGTACCTTCAACACCTTACACAACGAACGAAAAGGGCGAAGGTCCTACTTGGGCAAACTCGTTGTTCGAGGACTTCTGCGAGTTCGGTTTGGGTATGAAACTCGCCGAGAACAAGATGCGCGAGCGTCTTGAGAGACTATTCACAGAGTTGCAGTCATGCGAGAAATGTTCAGACGACCTTAAGGCTCTTGCCCAGAAATGGATTGAGAACAAGAACAATGCAGAAACAACCAAGGAGGTTGCTCCTGCAATCATTGAAGCTTGCAATGCATGTGGTTGCGACACTTGCAAGCAGATTCTCGACATCAAGCAGTACATTGTAAAACGCTCACAGTGGATTATCGGTGGTGACGGTGCTTCATACGATATCGGTTACGGCGGTCTTGACCACGTGATTGCTTCGGGCGAGGATGTAAACATCCTTGTTCTTGACACCGAGGTTTACTCTAACACCGGTGGTCAGTCATCAAAGGCAACTCCTCTTGGTGCTATTGCCAAGTTTGCAGCGTCTGGTAAGCGCATACGCAAAAAAGACCTTGGCATGATTGCTACAACATACGGTTATGTATATGTTGCCCAGATTGCTATGGGCGCAAGCTACGACCAGTGTCTGAAGGCAATACGTGAGGCAGAAGCATACCCAGGTCCATCACTGGTTATTGCATACGCACCTTGTATCAATCACGGTATCAAGCGTGGTATGGGTAAGGCTCAGGCCGAACAGTCTGCTGCTGTGGAATGCGGTTACTGGCACTTGTGGCGCTACAATCCCGCACTTGAGGCAGAAGGCAAGAACCCATTCTCACTCGACAGCAAGGAACCACAGTGGGATAAGTTCCAGCAGTTCCTGCAGGGTGAGGTGCGTTATGCTTCACTTGCAAAGCAATACCCTGCTGAGGCCGGCGAATTGTTTGGAGCAGCCGAGGAGATGGCGAAAAAGCGCTATGCAAGTTACAAGCGCATGGCAAAGCTCGACTGGAGTGAGGACAAAAACGAAGAGTAAAAGAGATTTTACATATATATTCAATGCGGGCGGCCCATTCTTTTTGGGCCGCCCGCTTATTGTTGAGGTTTGAATAGAAGATGCTATTTTAGGATTGCATAGGCTCTGATATCGCGACCGACGCTGCAAGCGAGAGCAGAGAGTGCTTACATTCGTTGCTGAGCTTTAAGGATGAAAAGCCTATCTGTATATTAATTTACCAGTCATAAATAAGGATTATAGAGACAAACGTAACAACAAAAGAGCCTTTTAAGTCAATCTCATTTTTTGAACCAAACACAAACAGAGTTTGTTATCCAATAGTATTTATAAATCATAAAAAAAGGATAACTATGTCTTCAACATTGACTAAAAGTGTAAAGTTGGGAGTGGCAACTCTTGCCATAATGAACGTTACTGCAGTCGTTTCATTGCGCGGTCTCCCTGCCGAAGCCGAATATGGTATAAGTTCGGCTTTCTATTACCTGTTTGCTGCATTGGTATTTCTTATTCCAACCTCGTTTGTTGCCGCGGAACTTGCCGCAATGTTCCAGGACAAACAAGGAGGTGTATTCCGCTGGGTTGGCGAAGCCTTCGGTAAAAGAATAGGTTTCGTGGCAATTTGGCTCCAATGGGTAGAGAGTACAATATGGTACCCTACAGTACTTACCTTCGGTGCAGTTTCACTTGCCTTCATTGGCATGGACAGTACTACCGACATGGAGTTGGCTTCGAACAAGTTCTACACCCTTGCCGTGGTACTCATCATCTATTGGGTAGCCACATTCATCTCCCTGAAAGGTCTTGGATGGGTGAGCAAGGTTGCAAAGGTTGGCGGACTCATCGGCACTATTATACCGGCAGCACTGCTTGTTTTGCTTGCAATCATATACCTTATTGGTGGCGGAGAGTCGCAGATGGATTTCGGAGGGAACTTTTTCCCGGACATAACCAAACTTGACAATCTTGTACTAGCGTCGGGCATTTTCCTTTTCTATGCAGGTATGGAGATGACCGGTATTCATGTCAAGGATATGGAAAACCCAAGCAAGAATTATCCAAAGGCAGTATTCATGGGAGCAATAATAACAGTTCTAATATTCATCCTGGGTACATTCGCTTTGGGCATAATAATTCCGCAAAAGGATATTAACCTTACACAGAGTCTGCTCGTCGGATTCGACAACTATTTCAAGTACATACACATGTCCTGGTTATCACCTCTTATAGCTATTGCATTGGCTTTCGGTGTGCTTGCCGGTGTGCTGACATGGGTTTCGGGTCCATCAAAAGGTATTTATGCCGTAGGCAAAGCTGGTTATCTGCCACCATTCATGCAAAAGAGCAATAAACTTGGAGTCCAGAAGAACATTCTGCTCATTCAGGGCGCTGTGGTTACCGTTCTGAGTCTGCTGTTCGTGATAATGCCATCGGTACAGAGTTTTTATCAGATTCTGTCTCAGCTTACTGTACTGCTATATCTTATAATGTACTTGCTGATGTTTGCCGCTGCAATATATCTGCGTTACAACATGAAGGATGCTCCACGTCCGTTCCGTTTGGGTAAAAACGGCAATGCAATAATGTGGATTGTATCGGGCGTAGGTTTCCTTGGCAGTCTGCTTGCATTTGTATTGAGTTTCATTCCACCCGCACAGATTTCGGTAGGCAGCAATACCGTATGGTATGCAGTACTGTTCATTGGTTGCATAGTTGTTGTGGGCGCACCTTTCATTATATATGCTATGCGCAAACCACACTGGATAGACAAGGACACCCAATTTGAGCCTTTCCATTTTGAATAGTTT
>JAFZFM010000038.1 GCA_017555865.1 Bacteroidaceae bacterium | reverse complement strand
GTCGGGGTGCTAAATAATTTCGAAGGTTCTTCTACGACATATTTCTTCTTGTATATTATTCATTTATATATTCCTTATTCTTTATTAGTATACTCTCTTTTATTCCTCACTCTCAAGATCCAGCTTTCCCTCTTCCTCTTCCTTGAAATATAGTGACAGCATTGAGATGAACTTGCTTATCTCGGCTGTAGCCTTGAGTGTTTCCTCGTTGATTTCTCTCTTTTGCAGCTTCATCATCCACAGCATATACAGCACGTCGAAGCAATTTTCAATCTCGGCCTTGCCACGTCCTTCACTTTTTGTGCGGAACTCAACGATAAATGGCAATGCCTTGTAATAGGCTGCTGAATAAAATGGAACTTTTGGAGACTTGAGCAGACGCAAGTGAAGATCGGTCAGGTTAATGATGACATTCCTGGTTATCTGCAAATGGCCACTCTCCTTGACATCCTCGTCACGCATCATGGCTATGAGGTCGGAATACCACTGTAACAACTCGCTTGCCGCAGCCTCATCAAGGGCATAGGCATTGACAACGGTTGACTTCAATTTCTCAACCGACAACTCATTGGCACGTATAAGATCCTCAACCTGCCACATATATAACAGATACTCTGCTATATTCTTCTTACGTAGTTCTCTTGAAACAAACAAAACAAAAACCTAATTAATGGAACGACCAAACACCGGTTACTATAAGTATTGCACCGACCAATGAACCAAGCATAACAGTTGCTCCAATCACACGGTTGATGATCCAGATTCCACGCACGTCAAAACGCGCACGTATCTTATCAACAACATATGTGATGAACAACCACCACAACATTGCTCCTCCAAAAATTGCAAGATAGCCGACACACTGCATAAAGAGCGACTGCTCTGGTAGCACAAAGTTGAACGGCGTGAACAATGCCATGAACAGGAAAATGATTGTCGGATTCGACAGGGTTATGAAAAAGCCTGTTATGCCATTATGCAATATATTACTTTTATTACGGCTTACATTACGTGTATTCTGCATTGGATTTGTCCGGAAAGTGTGCACGCCGAATACAAACATTATGGCTGCTCCTATCACCTGCATCCAGAATAGCATTGTGGGGCTGTTTATAAGATCATACAGAAAAGAGAGTCCATAACCTGTCAATAGAGCATACAGAATGTCGCTCAACGCAGCACCTGTACCTGTAACCAAGCCATAGATCCTTCCTTTGTTGAGTGTTCTTTGGATACACAACACACCAACAGGCCCCATCGGCGCAGACGCAACTATACCAATGAGTACACCCTTGATGACGATTTCAAGGATTGTAATTTGAGAAACAATTTGCTGAAACAGATCGTTTATTCCATTCATGATACAAAGTTGCGACTTTTTTATGAATTTTTAGCTATCTGACCGATGTTTTTTCACAAATCAACCGTTTTTTCCACATCTGTACTCTTGGATTTACCGATAACCAATGAGATGACAAGATCGGAACAACCTGTGACAAAAGCACAGACACCTATAACTACCGAAACGACAGATACAGTTTCAAACGGATTTGCCAACACAACGACAGATGTCACAACTGTCAGTAAAGGAACTATGAGAAAGCCCCAATGCATAGGTTTGACGCTACGTTTCGAGAACACCACAAACAACTGGAAAAGCCCAAAGAACAACAAAGCCACTCCCAGCAACAGTATGAACAACTCGGCAAAAGTTTTTGGAGAGACAAGAAGCCATGTTCCGAAAGCTATACAGCCAATATTTATTACACTTATCGCAACCTTAGCAAAAGTCTTTGCATCGTTACGGGTTGTAAACAGTTTCACTACCGATATAAGAGCCGGCAACAGGAATGCGACTCCCAGCACACGAATCAACAGTTCTACCGCATTTTCGGGCAAAAAGACCAAAAGAACACCAATCAACATTGTAGCAAGGCTACGTACGACTTTGCTAAGCATAGACCATTATTTTTAAATTACACAAAGCGGCAATCCAATGCACTAAGAAATAACACAACAGGTTATTGATTGCACACTTACAAATGTAATAAAAAACATTAAATATCAATACAAAAAAGGAAATATTTTAAGACAGTACACTACTATGCCCTAAAGCACAGAGGCCGGACATCAAGCAGTTGCACTCTCCCCAGCTCCCAATGTAGCCTTTATCTTTACTATACGGTGCCTATCTTTTTCAACCACTTCAAACACAACACCATTGCACGAAATCTTCTCATGCAGATGTGGAAACTCGCCCTTCACCTCAAGCAACAGACCAGCCAAAGTATCGGCCTCACCTTGCGCAACCTCAAATTCATCGCTGTCGAGCGAAGCAATCCTGTAGAAATCGGACAGCATTGTACGGCCGTCGAAAAGATAGGTATTCTCATCCAATTGTTCGTAAGAAGTATCGGGTTCATCGAACTCGTCATTGATTTCGCCGACAATCTCTTCAATGATATCTTCAAGCGTTATCAGGCCCGACACTCCTCCGAATTCATCGACCACAATAGCCATGTGTACCTTAACTGTTTGAAAATCGCACAAAAGATCATCGATTTTCTTTGTTTCGGGAACAAAGAACGGTGGACGCATAAGAGACTGCCAACGGAATGAGCCACCACGATTCAGGTGTGGTATCAAATCCTTGATGTAAAGAATGCCTCGTATATCGTCCTGGGTTTTTCCATATACGGGAATACGGGAATAGGCATTCTCGGCAGCACACTTGAGCACATCGGAATATGGAGCACGTATATCAAGCATAACCATATCCAAACGCGAAGTCATGATATTCTTTACGGTTTCATCGCCGAATCTGATAATGCCCTCAAGCATCTTTTTCTGCTCGCCAATCTCCTTGTTATCGGTAAGTTCAAGCGCCTGTTCAAGCTCATCAACCGACAGCAGATGGCTCTTTTTTGATACAAGGCGCTGGGCAAACAGTGTAGAGCGCACCAACAGTTTTGAGAACGGAGACAATATGCGCGACAACAGATAGAATCCTGTAGCCGAAAAACGGGCAAACTTAAGGACATTGCTTTTTGAATAGATTTTGGGCATAACCTCACCGAACAGTAGCAGCAGGAATGTCAGCAACACTGTAAGCAGTACAAATTCAAGCCACTGCGCACTTGGGCCGAACTCCAAGACACTCATAAAGAAGAAATTCAGCAGCATGACAATACCCACATTGACAAAGTCATTGACAATGAGTATTGTAGCCAACAGACGTTCCGGCTCGGCAATAAGTTGGAGAAGGCGCTTGTCGGGCATACTTTTTTCCTCGGCCAACTCCTCCATGTCCTTACTTGAGAGAGAGAAGAATGCAATCTCCGACCCCGACGCAAAAGCCGACAATAACAGCAACAATATTGCAAGAACCAATGCCACAACAGCTCCCAACGATGGAGCAGTCACACTGATGTCAGGAACCGAGAATGCAAAAAAATGCGTAAATGCAGACGTATATATATCCAAAACTCAAATATTCTAAATTCAAAAATCAGAAAGCCGAACCGGTTGGAGAGGTTTCACCCATTGGACCTACACCACTCTTTGAAGACAACATCTCCATTGTTTCGGCAAGAATCTCGGTACGATAACGGCGTATACCGTTCTGGTCTTCATAAGTATTTGTCCTTATCTTACCTTCTATATATATTCTATCACCTTTATGCACAAACCTTTCTGCGACCTCGGCAAGACCGCCCCACAGAACAATGTTATGCCACTCGGTACGTTCTGGAACCTGAGTGCCGTTTTGCAAAGTATAAGCACGCTCTGTTGTTGCCAGCACCATATTTGCAACAACAACATTCCTATCGAGGTGGCGAACATCGGGTTCCTTGCCGACGTTACCGATTAAAATCACTTTATTTACAGACATAAAATATCTATTTAGAATTCAAACGTTAAAAATATCGGCAAAAATACAAAAATAGAGTTCATATATCAAGCATTTACAACAAGAATTATTCCATCGGCAGCGTTTGAAAGAGATTTAATGGAAAACGATAACTTTTGTAAAGAAAAAAACAGATAACAAACTGCAACATAAGCACAAGAATATCTACTTTTTATAAAAAAAAACGTCATAAATTTCGGAGATAGCAAAAAAAGCTATATATTTGCTGTCCGAAAAACAACACAAGTACATTTGTAATAAAATTAGTAGAGAAAGATGACAAAAGCAGAGATTGTTAACGAGATTGCAAAGAAGACAGGTATTGAAAAATCAGTTGTTTTGACAACCGTAGAGTCTTTCATGGATGTGGTGAAAACATCACTCACAAATCAGGAACCTGTTTACCTTCGTGGGTTTGGTAGTTTCATCATCAAGCACAGAGCAGAAAAGACTGCCCGTGACATTCACAAGGAAAAGACCATTACTATTCCCGCACACAACATTCCGGCATTCAAACCGGCAAAGACATTCTTGAACGAAGTAAAGAAATAATATTAATTAATAAATTTTTTAACCATGCCAAGCGGAAAAAAGAAAAAAAGACATAAAATGTCTACGCACAAGCGTAAAAAAAGATTGAGAAAGAACAGACATAAGAGCAAATAAGCAAAGTCTGTAAAACAACACAAAGAACAAACTTGCAAGGAGAGTTAAAAAGACTTCAAGTTTGTTCTTTGTTTTAAGGAATAAGGTAAAAAGGCTCACCTTAATCAAAGCAGCCGCCTGAATCAAAAGAAAGAATTGTGACAAACGAACTAATTGTAGACGTTCACTCCCAGGAAATTTCCATTGCAATAACCGAAGAGAAGCAATTGGTCGAGTTCCAAAGAGAGAAGCAGACAGACACATTTTCGGTAGGCAACATATACCATGGACGTGTAAAGAAAATCATGCCCGGGTTGAATGCCTGCTTTGTTGATGTTGGTTCCGAAAAAGAAGCATTTCTTCACTATTCCGATTTAGGTTCACAATTTTACTCTATACAAAAGTACCTGAAACAGGTCACAAGCGACCGCAAAAAAAGTTTCCCTATCGCAAAGGCGTCAATAATGCCCGAGAAGAAAAAAGATGGGAACATATCGGAAGCGCTACAAACCGGGCAGGAGATTCTGGTTCAAATAACCAAAGAACCAATCAACACAAAAGGACCGAGACTGACAAGCGAACTCTCTTTTGCAGGACGTTTCCTGATACTCATACCGTTTGAAGACAAAGTATCGGTATCTTCCAAAATTAAGTCGCCCGAAGAACGCACACGACTCAAACAGCTCTTACAGAGCATAAAACCAAAGAACTTTGGAATTATCGTGCGCACCGTAGCCGAAGGCAAGAAGGTTGCAGAACTGGACAGCGAGCTCCGATCACTCATAAACAATTGGGAATCACTTGTAGAGAAAGTGCAGAAAAGCACTAAGCCGCCAACCGTTGTACATGAAGAATCGGACAGAACTCTAGCTCTTCTTCGAGACCTGTTCAACCCATCGTATGAGAGCATACATGTAAACGACATCGAGGTATACAAAAGAATAAGGAACTATGTTTCCATAATTGCCCCCGAAAGTGTCGACATAATCAAACTCTACCGTGGAGAATTGCCTATATTCGACCATTTTGGCATTACAAGACAGATAAAATCATCATTTGGAAGAATTGTATCATTCAAAGGAGGTGCATATCTTGTAATTGAGCATACAGAGGCACTACATGTAGTAGATGTAAACAGCGGCAACAGAACACGCAACAACGCGAGCAACCAGGAAGAAAATGCCCTTGAGGTAAACCTTGGAGCCGCCGATGAACTTGCACGTCAACTGCGTCTTCGCGACATGGGTGGAATCATTGTTGTAGATTTCATTGACATGGACAAGGCAGAGCACAGACAGGCGCTTTATGAAAGAATGACCGAAAACATGAGCCGCGACAGGGCTAAACACAACATTCTCCCCTTGAGCAAGTTCGGTCTTATGCAGATAACTCGCCAAAGAGTTCGCCCGGCAACCAATATGGAGGTTGAAGAGAGTTGCCCCGTATGTAACGGCAAAGGAAAAATACGTCCGTCGGTACTGTTCACCGACACACTTGAGAGTAAAATTGAGACATTGGTAAAGACCATTGGTGTAAAGAGATTCAAACTGCATGTACACCCATTTGTCGCAGCGTTCATAAAGCAAGGATTCATTTCGCTTTACCGCAAATGGCAAATGAAATACGGATTAGGTATACGTGTCGTACCCGACCAGAAACTGGCCTACCTTGAATACCATTTCTATGACAAGGCCGGAAACGAGGTAGACATGAAAGAGGAACCGGAATTGAAATAACTTAGGTTATACTAACAAATAAGGAGGTTGCACTTGGTGCAACCTCCTTATTATATTATATGAGACTTGTTTTTAGATTCCCATAGCCTGTTTCATGGCAGCAATGGTCTCATCGGCCTTTGCACATGCGTCGGCATAGCAGTTACGACAGCCCATCTTACCCTTTGCCTCCATATAGAACTTAAT
>JAFZFM010000037.1 GCA_017555865.1 Bacteroidaceae bacterium | reverse complement strand
GCTTCGTATTTCTCGCTCGTTTATGACTATATTTGCAGGGAGTGATAAAACATTAAAAACATATTCATATGAAAAGATTATTAAGTACTTTGTTTTTGGCGCTATTGTTCATTGGCAGCATTAACGCACAGCTATTGTATAAAATTACAGGCAAGGGTATTGAAAAACCATCGTATATAGTGGGAACATATCACATTGCACCGGCTTCATTTGTTGATTCTATCCCTGGTGCAAGAGCAGCCCTTGAAAATGTGGAGCAGGTGTGTGGCGAGGTGGTCATGAGCGAAATGGCATCACCGGCAAACGTAAAGAAGGTTCAGGAGGCAATGATGTTGCCCGATGGCAAGAGTATAGAAGATATTTTTGAGGCAGACGAAATGGCGAGAATCAATGCCTACATAAAATCGATACTTGGCACCGATTTTACGAATCCTATGATAAAGAGTACAATGGGCAAGATGACTCCAACTGCCATTGAAACACAACTTCAGGTAATAATGTGCATGAGACATACTCCCGGCTTCAACCCCAATGCACTGATAGACAGCTATTTCCAGACCGAGGGTGCCAAAATGGGCAAGAACATAAAGGGTTTTGAGACCGTAGACTTCCAGATTGAAGTACTTTATACCGGCACACCTATTGAACGACAGAAACAAAAGCTTCTGTGCTCGGCCGACAACAGCGAGTATATGCTTACGACAATGCAGAATATTTCCAAAGCATATTTCTCACAAGATATGGAGGCTATAAAGGCTGTTGCCGATGAGAAGATGGGTGAGGGCTGCAACTCTACTCCCGAGGAAGAGGAGGCGCTTATTTATGGCCGTAACGCCAACTGGGTACAGGTAATGCCTGATATGATGGCTGCAAGCCCTACACTGTTTGTTGTTGGTGCGTTGCACCTACCCGGTGAGAGAGGGGTTATTAAGATGTTACAAAAAGAAGGTTACACTGTTGAAGCTGTAAAATAAAAACATAGATGGTTGCCCAATTGGGCAACCATCTATGTTTTTATTTGTTTACATTTACCGTCAAAGTCTGATATGGGAAATTCAACCCCTCTTTGGGGAATGTTTCGTAAACCTTTTGGTTAAGATCGAAATAAATACCCCAATAGTCGGACTGCTTACACCACAAACGGACAACAATGTCAATTGAACTCGCCGACAATGAAGATAGACGAATAAAAGGTTCTGCTGGCTGGGTCAGCACACGGCTGTCCTCGGCAATAAGCCTGAGAAGAACACTCTTGGCCTTTTCAAAATCGTCGCCATAGCTTATTGAATAAGTAAAATCGACACGGCGTGTGGTTTCGCGTGAGTAGTTGTTTATGATACCTGTGGAAACCGGTCCATTGGGTAACAGGATGACCTTATTGTCGCCTGTGTGGACTACAGTGTTGAAAATCTGGATTTCCCTTACTGTACCGGCAACACCCTGAGCCTCGATATAGTCACCTACCTTGAACGGACGGAAAAGCAATATCATTACACCGCCTGCAAAGTTCTGCAAAGTACCGCTTAAAGCCATACCTATGGCAACACCGGCCGAGGCAAACAGAGCAATGAAAGATGAGGTATCGATACCAAGCACACTTATAATCATTATTATAAGTACAATCATGGCTACAACTTCGGCAAGGCTTGTCACAAAGGTACGGATAGATAGATTCACATCGTGTTTCTCCATAATGAGCTTTACAAGCTTTATAAGGCGACGTGTTATCCAACGGCCTACATACCATATCAAGAATACCTTGACCAATTTAAAGCACAGTGACACGCCTATGGCCGTAAGAGATTCAACAAGCTGTCCGATGGTAATTCCGGATATTGACGACATTGTGTCGGCAGTTCCCTGTGCGACATCAACGGCTGCCGCACCAATAAATGCTAGAAGAAATGAAATCATGTTTTATTATGCGAGTGTATTGTTATCTGTTTTCGAGAATCTGATTCGCAGCCTCCTTGGTATTCACCTTTGTTATGACGCGCTCGACAATGCCGTTACCGTCGATAACGAATGTGGTGCGCAGAATACCCATATAAGCACGACCGCACATTTTTTTCTCTCCCCACGCGCCAAAAGCCTGTATTGTATGCTTGTCAACATCGGCAATCAAGGGGAAATTGAGCTGTTGCTTTTCCTTGAAACGAAGATGTGATGCCTGGCTATCGGCACTTATTCCCACAACTGCATAACCTGCAGCAACAAGTGTGTCCATGCCGTCACGCAAAGAACAAGCCTCGGCTGTACAACCGGGTGTGCTGTCCTTTGGATAGAAATAGACAACCAGTCTACGGCCTTTGTAGTCGCTTACCTTTACTTCATTACCACACTCGTCTATACCCAAAAATTCAGGGGCTTTATCACCAACATTCAACATATTGACCTATATTTTAAAAAGAAAAAAATTTAAAAGTTCTTGATTTGACCAGCTCTGTTTTCAATATCCTTATATCCTTGAGGGGGCGGTCATTTCTGTCACGCTTTACGCGCTGAATTGAGTCTACAACCTCGAGACCGCTTACAACCTCGCCAAAGACGGTGTATTCACCATCGAGATGCGGTGTACCGCCAATGGTTGTATATGCCTCCTCCTGCTCGGGTGTAAGGTTTATCTCACGACCTGTGGAGCGTTTATAATTCTCCTTAAGACGTGCAAGCTGCTCTTTCGTATATACATTTCCCCACACAATGTAGAACTGGCTTGCAGCCGATGCCTTTGTCGGGTTCACAATATCTCCTTCGCGTGCAGCAGCAAGCGCTCCACGCTTGTGAAAATGAAGTTGGGGCATAAACTCGGCCTCAACGGTATAGTTTGGACCACCATCACCAAGCAACATGCCTTTGGGAGCATGCTTTGATTTTGGATCACCACCCTGTATCATAAAATCGGGAATTACACGATGGAACAGCAGGGAGTCGAAATAGCACTCATTCACAAGTTTTACAAAGTTGTCGCGATGCTTTGGAGTCTCGTTATAGAGTTTCATCTCAATGACACCTGAAGTTGTATGCATTCGCACCATATAATCTTTTTTGGTGGAACACGAGATAAGGGTTGCTACACCCAATAACAGCAGAAGATATTTTCTCATTTGATTATACTTTTAAACCGGCGGCAAAGTTAACAAAATTCCGGAGAAAATAAACGGCTAATGGAGCAAAGTCCATTAGCCTGCTGTTCAAAGGACACCGGCCATATGCCTGTCACGACGTTGCCATGCGGTCTCCTTGCCCTTGATTGTATAGTACATGAAACCATTGCCTTTAGGTGCCATAGCTATCCTGCCGGCAGAAATGAGCTGTTCCAGGACATCGGGTAACTTCTCATAGGACTCGGCATTGAGTGCTGTATGCCCCTCTTTACGTTTAAGACCAAAGGCTGTGGCAATCTCTATAGGGTATGCCGTACCATAACGCGATATAAAACGCATGACATTCTCATGTGTCAGGTGCATGCGGCCATCGGCTATAGGCTTGATATTCTCAAATGTAAGATGGTCTATACTGTGACGCACAATATTTAGTGTTGAATAACCACGAAGTACCATCTCCTCGCCTCGGTATTCCAGACAGAAGGTGGGAAATGTCTGCACGTCGTAACGTTTGCATAGCGACTTGCACTTGGCATAGGCATCTCTTACTTCGTCGCTCCCATATAATGTGCGGAAACGATGTGGGTCGAACCCCATGGTTGCAGCAATGCCACACAGAACATTCACATCGTTGGTATGTGCAGCGTCGGCCGCAGTAGCCTCCTGCAAGCGACGCAGAAAGCGCAAATGCGAATTGATGGGTAGTGTATTGGGATTCTCACGGGTATAAATTTCGGCAGCAAGGTATGCGTAGTTCTGTGGGATTGTAGAAGGTCTCTCGGGTGTAAAGAGGTGAAATCCCGATTCGCACACCGGCATTCCGTGAACGGCAGAGGCCTCGAGCCAATGCTGATGGATATTACGGTTGGACAATTCGATATCGCCACCGATAGAGAGCCTACGGTTACTGAAAGTGGTTATATCCTCAATCATTCCTCCCATGACATAGGAGATTTCAACATTCTCGCCATAGGCATAGGCAAGAGCTCTTGTGACTGGCACACTACCCCAACACCAAGTACATACGGGGTCGGCAAAAACGGTTACTTTAACTTTGTTCATATCCTTATCTTTTTTAGACATAAACAAAACAGCAACAGCAAAGGTTGGAACGGGAGATACAAAAAATGACTCAACTGAATTAGTTGAGTCATTTTTTTGCTATATGTATCAGAATCAATCTCTTAGTCTGAATCCCATGGCACGTGCAATAATCCTAGCCTCTTGTCTGCGTACAAGTATAAATGCAATAGCATTTGCTGCCAAAGCCAAAAGCGGGAGATACATTGCCTTGAGCATACTTGCCGCCGCACTTTCCACAAGAAGTAGAGAGTAGGCAAGCAATACTATATAGTAACCTGCAAGCAACAGCATTGACAGTATGGTGCAACGTTTCTGCAGACCAAAATTACTGAACAATGAGACAAAGATTGCAAAACAATTCACTACGATGGTTGCAATAAGCACAACAGCAAGAGCCACAACAGATGAAGAACCTCCCTCAAATGTGTAGGCATAGTTATCCATAAGGGCTGTAACACCACCCGGCTCATAGAACTTGATGACAGGTTTCATGAGTGCTACTACCATCATGGCTATAGCTGCAACATAAAGCAACTGATAGATACGGAATTTCATAGAATCTAAAATTACAACAAATTCCTTAATACATCAAATCCCGTCCTCTTCAACATCCTTTGCAGGGTCGCGGAAGTAGATTTTATTATCCAGGAACTCCTGTGCTGCAATGAGAGTTGGTTTTGGCAATCTCTCATAGAAACGTGAGATTTCGATCTGCTCATGGTTCTCGAACTGCTCCTCAAGGTTATCGGTAGAGGATGAGAATTCATTGAGTTTTTTCAGAAGTTCTTCCTTCATCTCTGCTGCAATCTGGTTTGAACGCTTGCCAATGATAGCAACCGACTCGTACACATTGCCTGTTTCGTTTACAAAATCTGCCATGTTACGTGTGACAGTGTTTGTTGGAGCATTTGTTTTCTTGTAATCCATTGTATCAAATATTTAATCTTTATTCTTTAATCCTTTATCATTTGCATTGCCTCTTTGTAGAAGCCTTCGGCCTCCTTCAGATATTTACTGTCGGGAAACTCGGTCTTGAACGCATAATACTCGTCTATAGTCTCGCGGTAACGCTCAATTTTCTTCTCCTCGACACTGTTGTGTGCCATCTTGTACTTCGCACGCAGAATGAGAATACAGATCTCTTCGCGTAGTTTTGTATATGGAAAATCGTCGAGTGCATTCTGTGCTGTGATGATACATGCCTGATAGTTGTTGCCCATGTAGGCCATGTAGTCACCAAGTTCGTAATAGAGCTTTGCCGACAGGTAGTCCTTCTTGACAAGAATGTCGTGCATATCCTGTATCATGGTCTGCGCCTCGGCACGGTATTTGCTCTGTGGGAAATACTCCATAAAGAGCTGCAACTCGCTTATTGCAAGATATGTACCGGACTGGTCAAGTTCGGGTTCGGTAATGCCGCTATAAAGGGATTTGCCCGAATAGAAACGGGAAAGTTCGGCATACTCGCCACGAGTATAATTTGTATAGCAGACCTTGAAATATTGCGATGCAGTCTCGTAATCACCTGAGTTATGGTAACACATAGCCAACAGCACAAGCGACTCCTCGGCCTTGTCACCACCCTTAAGCATAGTGACCATAGGCTCAAGCAACTGAGTGGCCTTGGAATAGTCACCCTCGAGGTAATAGGCTTTGGCTGCTTCGTATTTGTAGTCGATATCGGGACTCATATACACCTTGTTGAACGAGTTGCAAGATGTAAGCGCCACAAGCACAGACAAAAGTATGTATGTTATATTCCTCATTGCGGAAACTAAATGTAAAAATATTATAACTGGCAATGCCCACTGCACAAAAACGCGCACGATACCGGAAGTTGCCAAAAAACATTTTGCAAAGATAGTGCATTTGCAGCAAAAATACAACCCACAGAGTGCTATTATTGATGAACCAAAAGACAAAAAAGATTAAAATAATTATAAGACAGCAGTTCCCGG
>JAFZFM010000001.1 GCA_017555865.1 Bacteroidaceae bacterium | reverse complement strand
ACTGAGTGATGTCTACGTACTCACGAACAAAGCTTCATTCGACTGCAGAACTCTGTGCCGGGCGTTTTTGCAACTTTTTGCGCGACAAAAAGTTGATATAGAAAGACTTGATTGAGAATACAAGTGAACGATTAAGGTTGAGAACTAAGGGAGAATAGAGCAAAGATTACAGAGTAAAGAGAACAGATGAAAGATGAAAGAGAGAAAGCTGCGAGTAAGCGAGCAAGAACCAAACTTGTTTGAGTTTTTACAGCAAGCGGAAGCAGGTTCGACGAAGTCAAAGGAGAAAGTAGAAGGCAAAAAGATCTTTCGCTTCGCTCAAGATGACAGCATTATGATTTTATGTCATTTTTCGGGCAAGCCCTCAACAACACGTCTGAACGGAGTGAAGAATCTATAAAGAGTACAGATTACAGAGTAAAGAGAACAGAGAACAGAGTACAGAGAGCATAGCGAAGATTCTAAACCGCTGTATTATAGATACTTCACTGCGTTCAGTATGACAAATTGCGTGTGTCTTTCTGCAAATATAGAATGACTGGTTAGCGAAGAAAATGAGTCGTGGTCAACATCTATATTATTGCTTTTCCAAATGTTGTGCTATCCTTAATCTTCCTCTACTGGAGGGGCTGGGGGCTTACTTTTTGAGGTTCTCTACAAACTCGGTAGGTGACATGCCTGTGATTTTCTGGAAATTCCTATAAGCTGTAGAACGCTGGCGATAACCTACATAGTTGAAGAGTTCCTGAATGTTGGCTTTGGGATCTTCCTTAATCGTCTTTACCACATAGCCAATACGGCGTTGGGTGATGTACTCCACGAAGGTCATGCCCGTATTGCGCTTGAAGGCTTCGCCAATGTAGGTGCGGTTCGACTCTAACAATTCGGCCAGTGAGGTGAGGCTCAGCTCGGGGCTGCGCCAGTGGTCGCCCGCCTCCAACGACAACGTGATGAGCCGCCAAAGCTGGTCGGTCTCGGTATGGGAGATCTCATCCTCATGGGGCTCTACCGCTGCATTCGGGACCAACAGACGCTCATTCAGCTCATAATGAGTGATAGCCACAAAGAAGGACATCCACACCAACTGATGTGCCAGCACAAGCCAGTGGGCATGAGTCAACTGTATGGAAAAGTGCAACACGCCTAACAGGCAGTAACCTACAGAATAGCATAGGATGAAACCACGGTCGGCACTGCTGCGACGCCAGTCGTAGGGCACGAGGAAAAGCGAGAAGGCGTAGAGAAGCATGATGAGGAGAGTTAGCAGGCGGAACCACACATTGAACTCTCCAATATGTTGCCACAGATCGGAATAAGTGTAAAGAGAAGTGTACTGAATACCTCCACACATGCCAATGATGAACAGCAGGAGCAGGGGCACAAACAGCAACCCATACAACTTGGCACGACTCATGGTGGGGCGGATAACCTCCAAGGGGTAGAAGAAGAAGGTCATCTGGCAGAGCAGGGGCACAAAGGTGTGCTCGGGCTCAAAGAGAGTGGCATCGGCAGGTGCCGTCCCCGCCCATGTGCGGAAAATGAAGGTGAAAGTAAAAAATGCCGCTCCCCAGCTGAGTATGGCCTGTATTGTGCGTGAGTAATCTCCTGTCTCCTTACGGCGTTTCCACAGAAGAGTACCGCAAATGACAAGTGCTGCGGTCATGAATATCAATAATGCCGTTGCAATGTATTTCATAGTGTTGTTTTAGAAGTGTTTTGTTTTGTCATTATTCCCTAATATCTGCCCCCCACATGAGCTTTTCCTGCAGGTTATGTATGAAAGAGTGTTCTATGGGGCGTATTACAAGCTGTTTGTAGTTTGCCTTACGCACAGTGATTGTGGTTGTATCGTCGCAGCTCTCGTTGCGCCCGTCAATGGCAATGAGGAAATTGTGGCTGCGGCTGTTTACTTTTATCTCTATAACGGTGTCGTCGCCAATTATTATGGGGCGGGCGTTGAGGCTGTGCGAGGCAATTGGGGTGAGTGCCAATACATTAGCGTTTGGGGTAATGATTGGTCCGCCTACACTCAATGAGTAGCCTGTAGAGCCCGATGGGGCTGCAACAATAAGTCCGTCGGCGCGGTAAATTATTTTGTCCCTGCCGTTGAGGGTAGCTTCGATGGTCATCATCGATGAACTGTCGTGCTTCATTATAGCAATCTCGTTGAGTGCGAACGGGTAGCTCTTCAGTTCTGTACCGTCGGTAACGGCTTCTATAAGGCCGAGCTCCTCGGTGCGGTATTCCCCGGCGTGTACCAGGTCTATTGTGTGTTGCAGGTTCTCGTTCGATGTAGAGGTGAGAAAACCCAGTCGGCCGGCGTTTATTCCCAGTATTGGAATTGCCCGGCTGCCAACGCGGCTGGCAGTGCGCAACAGAGTGCCGTCGCCGCCAAAACTTATGGCAATATCGGCGGTGAAATCGTTGTTTTCTATGATTTCATCGGGGGTGGGGACTGCAATGCCCTCGCCAAGAAGGAAATGGTAGAATGGGGCGTCGATAGCAAAGGTGTCGCCGTGTGAAACTATGGCATTGAACAGTTGCTCAATGCTTCTTGACTTCTTGGTCTGGTGCTTGTTCCCGAATATTGCAAATTTCATAACTGCTACTTTTGTTATTGTGGCTTCAGAGCCTTGTTTGTAGTGGTCAAAGGGTGTGTTATCTCTTTTTCACACCAAAAGATGTGCAAATTTAAGAGATTTTATAATATAATATTTTTTTATTTGTGCTAATTTTGCATAACAATGCGAAAATAGGCTGTACTTGCTGCCGGAACTGAAGCAATGACATTGCAGTTGACCCGGCTCTTCTGTCATACTGAGCAAAGCGAAGTATCTCTGTTTTTGCATATACGATGAATATAATTGGCTGTAAAGTGTTATATGCTTTACCAAATGATGTGATTATGAAGACAAAATTAAGTGTTAATATCAACAAGGTTGCCACAATAAGGAATGCTCGCGGTGGCAACAATCCAGACTTGTTGAAAGTGGCAAAGGATTGCGAACTCTTTGGCGCCGATGGAATTACTGTACATCCACGCCCCGACGAACGCCATATCCGTTATGCCGATGTTCCCTCGCTGCAGGCAATACTGCGCACCGAGTTCAATATCGAGGGCTACCCATCGAAGGAGTTTATGGATCTTGTGCTGCGTGTGCGTCCGTCACAGGTGACTCTTGTGCCCGACAAACCGTCGCAGCTTACATCGGACAGTGGCTGGAACACTGTTGAGGAGCAGGAGTTCCTGCGCGACATCCTCAACGACCTGCGTACTGCCGGTATCCGCAGTTCACTTTTCATAAATGCCGATGTGCGTATGGCCGAATATGCGGCAAAGGCGGGAGCCGACAGGGTGGAACTCTATACAGGCCCTTATGCCCATGGTTATGCCCACGACAGGGAAAAGGCCATAGCTCCGTTCCTTGAGACTGCAAGGGTTGTAAAGCGTTTGGGCATTGGATTGAATGCCGGACACGACCTGAGCCTTGAGAACCTTACATACTTTACCGATGTGATTCCTTGGGTAGATGAGGTGTCGATAGGTCATGCGCTCATTTGCGACGCGCTGTATCTTGGTTTGGAAAAGACTATTGCCGAATACCAGAAATGCTTGATAAAAAAATAATAAAAACACAATAACTATGATTCTACTTACAGCAGCTGCCGAGGCAGCAACAGAGGTTCTGACACTTACCGAGGCTGCAGAACCCGTACAGGAGGGAATGAACATTCTTGAGTTGGCAATGAAGGGCGGTTGGATTATGATTGTCCTTGCCTTGCTTTCGATTCTTGGCGTATACATCTTCTTTGAACGCTTTGCTGTGTTGCGCAAGGCTATGAAAAAGAATCCAAATCTGTTGAGCCGTCTGCGCGACAACATAATGGATAACGATATGAAGTCGGCAACAAACTACTGCCTTCACCTGGATACTCCAATATCACGCACTCTAATGAAAGGTATCAAGGACTACAGACTTGACACAGCTTCTTTGCGTCAGGCTCTTGAGAATAATGCCGGTCTTGAGATTGCAACTCTTGAAAAGGGCTTGCCGGTGCTCTCTACTATTGCTGCCGTTGCTCCAATGCTTGGTTTCTTGGGTACAGTGACCGGTATGGTACAAGCTTTCTGGCAAATGTCGAATGCCGGCAACAATATTGATGTCTCTTTGCTCTCAAGCGGCATATATGAGGCTATGGTGACAACAGTAGGTGGTCTTATCGTGGGTATCATTGCTATCTTTGCATACAATTATCTTGTGGCACAGGTTGACAAGGCACAGCACCTTATGGAGTCCGATATCATTGATTACCTTGAGATTGTTGCCGAGTGCAAGAGTGCAAAGGAGGCTGCAGCTCCCGTTGAAGGCAACGGCGTACAGCCAACTGTGATAAGGTAACCTTTGTGTAAATATATATCTGAAACGCAAACAGTTATATCCATGATAAAGAGAAAGACAAAGGCAATAGATGTGTTTTCAATGTCGTCGATGACCGACATTATATTTCTGTTGCTTATATTCTTCATGATAACCTCGACCATGGTGACTCCAAATGCCATCAAGGTGCTTCTGCCTCAGGGTAAGGAGCAGACACAGGCAAAGCCCATGGCACGTATCATAATAGACAAGGACCTGAACTATTATGCTGCATGGGGCAACGATGACGAAATGCCTATAAGCGAGGCCGACATCACTCCTTTCCTGCTCGACTGTAGTGAAAAGGATTCCGAGATGTATGTTGCTTTGTATGCCGACGAGTCCATCCCTTACCGCGAAATAGTTAAGGTGCTTAATATAGCGAACGAGAACCAGTTTAAGATGGTGCTTGCAACACGCCGTCCCGATAAAAAGTGATGAAAGAGAATTCAAAAGAAAAAATATTGGCAATAGTCTGCACGCTTCTTGTGCATGTGCTGTTGTTCCTCATTCTCTACCTTGTTGTGATGACAAAGCCTCCCAAGGAGCCCGAGGCGGGTCTCTCCGTAGTTATGGGAGAGGAGTTTGCCATGACCGAGGTCGAGGTGGTGCCGCAGACATCGCGTCAGCAGCGTCCACAGCAACCTGTAGCTGTAAAAAAGGAACCTCTTATTGCGCAGAACAGCGAGGAGAGTATTCCTGTTGATACCGTGCAGGCAAGGCTGAAGAGGGAGCAAGAGGAACTTGCCCGTGCTGCCGAACTGGAGAAAAAACGTGCCGAGGAGGTCAAGGACCGTGTGGATAACCTCATGGCAGGTGCTTTCGGCAAGGGAAATTCTATGGGAAGCATTGGCGAGGCCGAGGACAAGAAGGGTGTACAGGGCAGTGCCGAGGGTAATGTGGATACCGGTGCCGTGGAGGGTACTGGTTATGGAACATATAGCCTTGGAAACCGTTCACTTGCCGGCAGTGGAAACCTGCCACGTCCTGTATACAATGTGCAGGAAGAGGGTCGTGTGGTGGTGACAATCACCGTAAGTCCCGAGGGTAAGGTTGTAAAGGTGGCAATAAACAGCCGCACCGGAACAACAAGCAAGGAACTGCGCAATGCGGCACTCAATGCTGCAAAGCAGGCGGTGTTCAACCCTATAAATGGTGTAAACAACCAGGAGGGTACAATTACCTATTATTTTAAATTGAGATAATCCATTAATTGCATATATATGAGCAAGGTATATGTTTTTCTTGCCGATGGCTTTGAGACAGTTGAGGCATTGGCTCCGGTAGATGTAATGCGTCGCGCCGGTATTGAGGTTGTTACAGTCTCAATAATGGAGAGTGCCAATGTGGTTTCGGCACAGAATGTGACTGTTGTTGCCGATTCTCTTTATGGCGATACCGATTTCAGTGATGCTACGGCACTTGTTCTGCCAGGTGGTGGCTTGGGAACAGAGAACCTGTCGGGCTGTGAGGCGTTGCGTGCGCTGTTGTGCCAGGCTTGTGAAAAGGGTACTCTTGTGGCTGCCATCTGTGCTGCACCAATGGTGCTTGGCCGTGCAGGTATTCTGCAGGGTCGCAAGGCTACATGTTATCCCGGTTGCGAGGGCGATCTCTTTGGTGCCGAATATACTGCAGCTGCCGTTGAAAAGGACAATAATGTCATAACAGCATGCGGCCCGGGCGCGTCGTTCGACTTTGGCTTTGCTATTGTCGATTATATTTGCGGTGGAGCGGTGGTTGATACACTGCGCTCGCAAATGCAGTTTAAGTAAGACTGCTGCTGTTTTATGTTGCTCACAGTTGCCGAAATAATACTTGTGTGCGTAGTTGCTATGACTGCACTCTCTTTTGCACACTTTGTCTTTAGAGGTGCAGGGGGTGGTGCGTTTTGTGTGACGAGTACAGTAAGGTTAATTTGGGCAACGTTAATGATTGGTCTGCTCGGTGGTGCATTCATGGCGGTTTCGGCTTTTATTGTGCTGCCTACATACTATATAATAAACGATGACACACCCGATGGTTACGATATGCGTTTTGTGCTGAATGGGGATTTCTTCAATGAGTGTGGTTTGCGCTTTGTTGAAAACAGAACAGATGAAACCTTTTGTCTTGTTGCAAAGGTTTATGGTGACGAGGATTTACACGATGATGAAGAGGCTGTGACAATGCTTCCACCTGGGAAAACAGGTTCAAAATATGGCATTGACGGTTGGTTCGAACCATTCCCTTTGCTCCTGAGAGACGACTCCAATGGAACAGTGGAACGTTTTGTAATGAGACAGGAGTGGGTTGAGCGTGAACTTGAAAAAGAGGTGCAGTTTTACTATGAACCGGACTGACGCTACATATACAATCCAGAAAAAGAACTTTGCTTCGCAACCCTGCCCTTTCTGCGGAGGACGCGACAAGAACAGGCCCGATGTGAATGAGACAATAACTGTAAAGTATTATCATTTTACTTATCCTGCGGTTCTTTATTTGAATATACCCTGCTGCAGTGCTTGTGCAGACAAGAAACGCCCTGCCAGGAAAATAGCGTGGCTGTTTGGTGCTGTTGGCGTAGTTGTGGGTTTTTTGTATATGGTACACCTGAGTATGCTGTATGCCTGTATATGTGCTGTGTTGTTTGCAGTGGTTGGCTGGCTGTTCGGCTATGTATTGTTGACGAGCGCTTTTTCTGTGGCATATAAGCTGTCGTACAGCAGGTATGACGTGGTAAGGATTATAACAAAGAAATACAAATGGGTTACAATGTATCCCGATGACATTGATTTTTCGGACGCACCGCCTAAAGAGGAATTTGAAAAGGTGTTTGCAGAAATGCTTGGTGAGTGTGATTGTGAAATAGTAGGGCGGTAATGAACGGGATTCATTATGTTGCCTGTAGAGTGTTTTGATAAAGTAAGATTGGAAAACTAAAAAATGGAAGAGGCTGATGGGGCTTCTTGTAAGAACGGATATACAATGAAAAAATATATTATAGTGGTTGCCGGAGGCAAAGGCACACGCATGGGTGGCGAAATGCCCAAACAGTTTCAGTTGATTGGTGGCAAACCGGTTGTTATGGTCACATTGGAGCGTCTGCATGCTGCCGATCCTTCGATTCAGTTCATTCTTGTATTGCCGGCCGAGCATATCGAGCTTTGGAAAGAACTTTGCAAGGAGTACTCCTTTGCAGTGCCGTTGATACTTACACAGGGCGGAAGCACACGTTTCCACTCGGTGCAGAACGGCTTGGCACAGGTAGATGATATTGATGAGGCTCTTGTTGGCGTACACGACGGTGTGCGTCCGTTCGTATCGCGCGAGGTCCTGGAAAACTGTTTCCGCGAGGCATGGATACATGGTGCTGCAATACCTATGCTCGATCTCCAGGATAGCCTGAGACATATTGTGGGTGGCAATGGAGTGACCGAGGTTGTTCCGCGCGACCGTTATCGCCTTGTGCAGACTCCACAGGTGTTCAAACTGTCGTTGCTGCGCCGTGCCTACGAGCAGCGTTTCATGGAGAGCTTTACCGATGATGCGTCGGTTGTTGAGGCTCTTGGCGAGCAGGTTGTGGGTGTAGAAGGAAACAGGGAGAACATCAAGCTTACGACTCCATTCGACCTTATGGTGGCAAAGACATTGATTGAATGCTGGATACCACAACAAGAAATATAAAATTTCTTCCCGGTGTGGGCGAGCAACGTGCTGCCTTGCTGGGCAGGGAGTTGAACATTCACTCTCTGCACGATTTGCTATACTATTTCCCCTATAAATATATCGACCGCAGTCGTGTGTTCAAGGTCGAGGAACTTGGCGGACACCTGCAACATGTGCAGTTGCTTGGCGAGATACGCTCGTTCGAGGAGATGGGCGAGGGTGCGTCGCGACGTCTTGTGGCGCACTTTACCGATGGCACTGCTTTTGTCGACCTTGTGTGGTTCCGTGGTATAAAGTTCGTGAAACAGAAACTGAGTATTGGCAAGCGGTATGTGGTGTTCGGTAAACCGTCGATGTTCAATGGCAGGGTGAATATTGCGCACCCCGATGTTGACGACGCTGCGATGGTGCAGATTGGCACTATGGGGCTTCAGCCATACTACAACACAACCGAGAAGATGAAGCGCAGCGGCCTGAACTCCAATGCCATGGCAAAGCTTGTGCAGAATCTTATGCAGTTATTGGGCAATGAGATTCCCGAGACTCTGTCACAGAATATTGTGCAGCAGAACGGTCTTATGTCGCTCGACGATGCGTTGCGCATAATCCATTTTCCAAGGAATACCAAAGAGTTGCAGCTTGCGCAATACAGACTGAAATTCGAGGAACTCTTCTATATACAGCTGAATATTCTCTATTATGCGCGTGACAGGCAACGCCGTTATCTTGGTCACCGCTTTTCGAAGGTGGGCGAGATGTTCAACCGTTTCTATAACGAGAATCTCCCTTTCAGGCTCACAAATGCGCAGATGAGGGTGGTGCGCGAGATACGTCGCGATGTGAACGGAAACTGCCAGATGAACAGGCTTGTACAGGGCGATGTGGGCAGTGGAAAGACTCTTGTGGCACTGTTGGCGATGTTGCTTGCGAGAGACAACGGCTATCAGGCGTGTATGCTTGTGCCAACCGAGATTCTTGCTGAGCAGCATTGTGCGACATTGAAACGTATGTTAGGCAACCTGCCTGTGAGGGTAGAACTGCTTACCGGCAGTACCCGACAAAAGGAGAGGGATGTGATTTTCCAAGGGCTTGAGAATGGCAACGTGGATATTCTTGTGGGTACGCATGCAGTACTCGAGGATAATGTGCAGTTCAACAATCTTGGTCTTGTGGTTATTGATGAGCAGCACAGGTTTGGCGTGGCACAGCGTGCAAAGATGTGGGCAAAGAACAATATTCCGCCACACATACTTGTGATGACGGCAACTCCCATTCCCCGAACGCTTGCCATGACGCTTTATGGCGACCTCGATGTCTCTGTAATAGATGAGCTGCCACCCGGACGCAAACCCATTACTACAACGCATATATTCCGCAGCCGCAGCGACAGTATGTACTCTTTCATACGCCGCCAACTTGACGAGGGACGTCAGGCATATATTGTATATCCGTTGATAAAGGAGAACGAGAAACTTGACCTCAAGAACCTTGAAGATGGCTACAATCAGCTGTGCAACATATTCTGCGACTATAAACTGAGCAAGCTGCATGGCAAGATGAAACCTAAGGAAAAGGACGATGAAATGCGCCGTTTTGCCTCGGGTGAGACACAGATTCTTGTATCTACAACGGTTATAGAGGTGGGAGTTGATGTACCCAATGCGTCGGTTATGGTAATTGAGAATGCCGAGCGTTTCGGTCTGTCGCAGCTTCATCAGCTACGTGGCCGCGTGGGCCGCGGTGCGTCGCAGTCCTACTGTATTCTTGTGACCGATTATAAGCTCTCCGAGGATACGCGCAAGCGCATGGAGATTATGACATCGAGCAACGATGGATTTGAGATTGCCGAGGCCGATCTTAAGCTACGCGGCCCCGGTGACATGGAGGGTACGCAGCAGAGCGGCATTGCGTTTGACCTGAAGATTGCCAACCTTGCACGCGACGAGCAGTTGCTGCAGTTTGTGCGCGAAATAGCACGCAATGTTGTAGATAATGACCCCGACTGCAATAACCCCGATAACAGGGTGTTGTGGCAACGCTTACAACAGATTAGGAAAATGAATAACAGAAATTGGGGCGCAATTTCGTAAATTTTTTGTATCTTTGCGCAGCAAATGAAAAATGTGGTTTTCCGGGTTGGGAAAATTACTTTTAATGTACTTTTGAAAACTGATTTTTTTTATGGAAAAAACTCTTATTCTGGTTAAGCCCAATGCTATCCAGCGTGGATTGGTGGGTGATATCTTTACCCGTTTCGAGCGCAAGGGACTCCGTTTTGTAGGTATCAAAATGCTCTTCATGAGCGATGAGATTGTCAACGAACACTATGCTCATCTTGTTGAACGTCCATTCTTCCCATATCTTAAAGCTTCAATGCAGGCTGCCCCAATCATTGCATGTTGTCTTGAGGGTGCCGAGGCTGTAGATACAGTGCGTCTGCTGGTAGGTGCTACAAACTCACGCAAGGCTCTGCCCGGTACAATACGTGGCGATTTTTCAATGAGCGGCGAGCAGAACGTTGTGCATGCGTCGGACTCTGTTGAGAATGCATTGGTTGAGATTAACCGTTTCTTCAAGCCCGAGGAACTGTTCGATTACGAATCGGCTGTAACATGTTTTGAGTACGGCGGCGAGGAGAGTCAGAAATACAAATAAAGAAAACAAATTAAGGTGAACAAACTTATCAAGTCAATGATACTTGCTGCAGCACTCATTGCTGTGGTGCCATGCGCCAATGCGCAGGATATGCTTGCCGATGAGGTAAGAGTACAGAACCAGATGGAGTATGCCGATTCTATTGAACTGCATGATATGTTGCTCAACGAGTCGTATATAATTCCGTCGGATGATATGTATCCCGTTTGGGAAAACAGCGGTGTACATTACAATGCAGTGCTTCCCGATTCTTTCCGCATTGATCTGCGTGGATATGTAATGCCTACAACAAACACCAAAATTACCGATATATTCGGTTATCGTCCACGTCGTCGCCGTGTGCATAAGGGTATTGACGTGAAGGTGCAGAAAGGTGACACTATATATGCTGCATTTGACGGAAAGATACGCATTACAGCATATCAGCGTCGTGGCTATGGTCACTATGTGGTTATTCGCCACAACAATGGCATTGAGACTTTGTATGCCCACCTTTCGAAGAAACTGGTTACCGAGAACCAGAATGTAAAGGCCGGTGATCCTATTGGTCTTGGTGGAAATACTGGTCGCAGTACAGGCGCTCACCTCCACTTCGAGACAATTCTAATGGGTAAGAGCATTGACCCTGCATTCCTTTTCGATTTCAAGAACCAGAATGTTACAGGCGAGTATTATGTGTACCGCAAGCCTGGTTCAAAATATATGGTCAACGGTGAGGTTAAGATTGCCGGTCCTGAGCCAAAATATCATAAGGTGAAATCGGGAGAGACAATTTCGAAGATTGCAAGGAAACATGGTGTTTCGCAGAGCGCGATTTTTAAGCTTAATGGTTTGAACTCACGTTCGGTTATTCGTCCGGGACAGAACTTGCGTGTTCAGTAATATGCCAGATGGCAGATAATTATAAGAGTGTCATCCTGAGCAACACGAAGAATCTATAAAAAGAGTACAGGTAATCATAAGATTGTCTGTACTCTCTGTTATTATAGTGGATTGCTATTCCAATGATGTGAAAATCACAAGGGTGTTATACTCTGTTATCTGTTCTCTCTCATTTCTCCTCTCCCGTAGTTTTCAACCTTAATCGTTCACTTGTATTCTCAATCAAGTCTTTCTATATCAACTTTTTGTCGCGCAAAAAGTTGCAAAAACGCCCGGCACAGAGTTCTGCAGTCGAATGAAGCTTTGTTCGTGAGTACGTAGACATCACTCAGT
>JAFZFM010000036.1 GCA_017555865.1 Bacteroidaceae bacterium | reverse complement strand
TGATAGTGCTTGATGATTTGAGCCTTGATGTTATCCAATGCCAAATTGATGTCTCTCGATTCTTTGCTCTTGCCTTTTGCTCGGTTGCCTTTCACATCCCACAGGTCTTTATGAATGCTCTGCTTGCAACTGAATTGAGCTACTGAACCATTGATTGTCACTCGTCCCATAATAGGAACAATACCGTTTTTCTCTTTGCTTCCGTTCACGTAGAACAGCACCTTAAATGTACTTCGCATAATCTAATCTTTTTTGGCTACAAAATTAGTTATCAGCGAGTTATACATTGATATGCAAACTGACGCAGAACGATGAAACGTGACGACACAAAGAAAATCTTTACTCCATTATCGGGTAATGATTTGCAAACTGTCCGCCTTCATTACCCCTCATTTCCTTGCATTATTGCCATTGTTCCCATTTCCAGACTTCTCAACTTAATGCGTTATAGCTCAGTTCTTAACGCCAATATTCGCTTTTTTTGCTCCGAGAACCGTAATTTTTTTAAAAAAAAGTATGTATACTATCCGTGCAAGTTAAGCACATCGGCAAAGATACCTCTTTTTTTTAAGAGATTTTTCCTCTTTTAGGTGATTTTATGCAGTTGTTTAGATAATTTAAGCCAAATGATATGCCTTTAGGCATGATATGTGTGCCATACTTCAGGCAAATCCTCTCTTTTGCCACTCCTGATTTTCTTTTTTCTTTGAAAAATGGCCGAACACTGAATAAAATTGCGTATCTTCGCAAAGATTTTCGTAAAAAGCGAAAAAGCGAGCATTATTAACTGTAAAATTTAAACATCAAATACTATGGCAAATAAAGCATTATTGGTAATTCTCGACGGTTGGGGCGTAGGTAACCACGGTAAGGGTGACGTAATCTTCAACACTCCAACTCCTTACTGGGATCACCTGGTATCGGTATATCCCAACTCAAAACTCCAGGCTAGCGGTGAGAACGTAGGTCTCCCAGCCGGTCAGATGGGTAACAGCGAGGTAGGTCACCTGAACATCGGTGGTGGCCGTGTAGTATATCAGGACCTCCTTAAAATCAACCGTGCAATTGCCGATGGCTCAATAGCACAGAACCCTCAGTTGGTTGCTGCTGTAGAGTATGCAAAAAACAATGGCAAGAAACTCCACTTCATGGGTTTGACATCGGACGGTGGAGTACACAGTTCACTCGAGCACCTCGAGGCTATGTACAAGTTTGCTGCAGAGCAGGGTGTTGAGAATGCCTATGTACACTGTTTCATGGACGGTCGTGATACCGACCCAAAGAGCGGTGCAGGATTTATCGAGCAGCTCACAGCAAAGAATCTCAAGCTTGCGACAATCGTAGGCCGTTACTATGCAATGGACCGCGACAAGCGTTGGGAACGTGTGAAAATCGCTTACGACCTCATTGTAAAGGGCGAGGGTAAGGCTGCTGCCGATATGGTTGCTGCTGTTAAGGAATCATACGCCGAGGGTGTTACCGATGAGTTCATCAAGCCAATCGTCAACAGCAACTTCGATGGCCGCATTGGCGAGGGCGATGCAGTAATCTTCTTCAACTACCGCAACGACCGTGCCAAGGAACTTACAGTAGTTCTCACACAGGAGGATATGCCTGCCGAGGGTATGACAACAATCCCAGGCTTGCAGTACTACTGTATGACCCCATACGATGCCAAGTTTACAGGCGTTCACATCCTCTTCGATAAAGAGAACGTCGAGAACACACTTGGTGAGTTCATTGCAAAGCAGGGTATGAAACAGCTTCACATTGCCGAGACCGAGAAGTATGCTCACGTAACATTCTTCTTCAACGGTGGTCGTGAGACTCCATACGATGGCGAGGAGCGTATCCTTGTTCCATCTCCAAAGGTTGCAACATACGACCTTCAGCCCGAGATGAGTGCATACGAGGTTAAGGATAAGTTGGTTGCCGAGATTAACAGCGAGAAGTTCGACTTCATTGTTGTGAACTTCGCAAACGGTGACATGGTAGGCCATACCGGCGTATACAGCGCAATTGAGAAGGCTGTGCTTGCAGTAGACGCCTGCTTGAAGGATGTTATCGAGGCTGCACGTAACCACGGTTATGAGTCAATCATCATTGCCGACCACGGTAATGCCGACAACGCAGTCAATGCCGATGGCTCTCCCAACACAGCACACTCATTGAACCCAGTTCCTTGCGTGTATGTGACAAATCAGGAGAATGCAACAATCGAGGATGGTATCCTTGCCGACGTAGCTCCAACAATCCTCAAGATTATGGGCTTGGAGGCACCTGCCGAAATGAGTGGCAAGGCTTTGATTTAATTGAGCTTATAGAAATTTAAGGTCCCAAAGGTCTTCAAGGCCTTTGGCGACCTTTGTTTTTTTCAGAGCCTAACTGCTTCCGAAATGTTGCGAAAACTCTCGCGCTTTTCTAAACTCCCTCTGTCGCTTCGCTTAGCCATACGGCACTCCTTCGTAAACCTAAAGGTTCAGTCGTCGCAAGCAACGCTCCCCCGCGTTGCCGTCCCCCTTTGAAAAGGAGGACAGCTAAAATGCGAAAGTCTAGCAATTGAGCTCTCCCGCTTTTTAAAGAGGGAGTCCCCGCAGGGGGAGGGAGTTTGGTGAGTAAATTATGACAAGTTGTAATAAAATATGGTACAAATAGGTGATACAATAGTTTCGTTCGACCTTTTTCAGGAATACTTCTGCTGCAACTTCTCACACTGTAAGGGTATATGTTGCGTGGAGGGTGATGCCGGTGCGCCGGTTCTGCTCGACGAGGTTGAAAAGCTCGAGGAGGCTCTCGAGGCTATAGAGAGTGAGATGACTCCCGAGGCACGTGCTGTGGTCGAGGAGCAAGGTGTTGTGTATAACGACCGCGATGGCGATCTTGTAACTTCCATTGTCAATGGTAAGGATTGTGTCTTTGCTTCGCGCGACGAGAATGGTGGTTGTATTTGTCTCATCGAAAAGGCATACCGCGAAGGACGCACCCCATGGCGTAAACCAATATCCTGCTACCTGTACCCTGTGCGTCTGCGCAAGGTTGGCGATTTTACAGCTGTGAATTTTCACAAGTGGGATGTGTGCAGCAGTGCTTTCATCAAAGGTCGCCGCAAGGGAATAAAGGCATACGAGTTTTTGAAAGAACCGCTCATTGAGCGTTTTGGAGAGGAGTGGTATGGTGAATTGCTTGTTGTAGCAGAGGAGTTGAAAAAGCAGAATATGCTTTAGCAACTCTGCTACAACAAGCAATCGACAAGGCTTGCAGCAATTGGTCGCGAGTAGCACCGATGAATTTGGTGCCTCGCGGGTTGCGAATAGCAAGTCTTGTCAATTACAACTTAAAAATCAGAGCATTCTTTAACTCTGCTACAACAAGCAATCGGCAAGACTTGCAGCAATTGGTCGCGGGTAGCGTGGCATCAGTCACGCCCCGCGGGTTGCGAATAGCAAGTCTTGTCAATTTCAATGGTTTGTTGCAGAAGAACTTAAGAAGCAGAATATGCTTTAACAACTCCTCAACAACAAGTAATTGACAAAGCATATAATTGCAACTTATTTAAATATGTAGAAACAAGAAACAGGAGGTGTCACGACATCTCCTGTTTCTTGTTTCTACGTTCTTCAAGTCTTTGCATCCACTCATACCAGTTGGGAATATATAGTGTAGCAACAATGGTATTGAGAAGCATTCCGAATACAACTGCTGCACCAAGCGACAGGCGCGCACCAGCACCGGCGCCGTCGGCAAACAGCAACGGCATTACTCCAATCACAAAGGCAAGCGATGTCATCAGGATTGGTCGCAGTCGCACATGTCCGGCCTCGGCGGCGCTGTGGCGTATATCGTTTCCGCCAGCTCTGAAATCGCGTGCGAACTCAACAATAAGAATACCGTTCTTTGCACTCAATGCCACAAGCAACACAATTCCAATCTCGGTGTATATACTCACCGGTATACCGGCAATCACACACCCAAGTATTGCTCCAAGCAATGCAACCGGTACACCCATTATGGCTGCAACAGGGCTTGTCCAACTCTCGTACTGGGCTGCAAGTACAAGATATGCTACAAGCAGTGCAATGGCAAGTATCACAACTGTATTCTTGCCTGCGGCTTGTTCCTGATAGGCAACACCTGTCCACTCATAACCGAACTCCTCGCCAAGCAGTGCCTTGAAAAGTTGCTCTACCTCCTTCATTACCTCGCCCGAACTGTAACCCTCGGCTGTGTTTGCTGTTATCGTTGCACTGTTGTACATATTGTATCTCACAAGCTGGTCGCTTCCAAGCACCTCGTCGGTAGTAATGAAACTGCTGAAGGGAACCATCTCGCCACTGCTGTTGGCAAGGCTCAACTGCATTACATCCTTTATTAGCTTCTGGCTCTGCTCGCCGGCAGCCATCTTTACCTGCCATATTCGTCCAAGCAGAACAAAGTCGTTTACATACATGGCACCCATGTAATAGCTCAGTGTAGAGAGTACATTTCCAATGTCTAGTCCCATTGATATGGCTTTCTCGCGGTCAATGTTTATGTAGTATTGCGGTACATCGGCCTCGTATGCACTGTTCATTGTAGATATGGCGCTCTCCTTGCCGTAGTCTGCCACAAGCGCGTCCACCGCCTTCTGCATTTCCACGGCACCCAGTGCCTTGCGGTCCTCGAGCTGAATTTGCAGTCCTCCCACATTGCCTATACCGGGAATTGCCGGTGGAACAAAGGCAAAGCATTGCGCCTCTTCAATCTCCACGTATGCCTGCCTGTTGAATCTCTCGACCACTGCAGCCGCACTCTCTTCCTTGCTCTTTCTCTCGCTCCAGTCCTTCAGTACCACAAATACACTTGCAGCATTGCTTTGTCTGCCGCTGTTGAGAATGCTGAATCCGCTTATACTAATGTTGGTCTTTACCTCGGGGTACGACGATATTATATTCTCGACCTGGCTTGCAACGGCCTCGGTTCGGCTCAGAGAACTTGCCGGCGGTAATTGTATGCTCACAATGAAATATCCGTCATCCTCATCGGGTATGAATGTGGTAGCGTGGTTGCTGAACAGCAGTATGGCAAGCATGGTCAGCACGGCAAATGTGCTTGCTGCAATCCATGCCTTTTTAAGCAGGAACTCCACACACCGGTCATATACTCGTTGCACGGCACTGTATCCTTTGTCGAACATTCGAAAGAACCGTCCTTGCTTTCCGCTGTTTGTCGGACGCAGCAGTATGGCACTCAAAGCCGGGGTTAAGGTCAGTGAGTTGAAACCGCTAAGCAGGGTTGCGGTGGCTATGGTCAGTGCAAACTGCTTGTACAGTTCGCCCGAAATGCCTCCAATCATGGTGGTGGGAATGAATACTGCCAACATCACAAGTACAACACCTACAATGGGGCCGGCAATCTCCTCCATCGCCTTTTCAGTAGCCTCGCGTGGCGACAGTTTTCCTTCGTCAATAATGCGTGTGGCATTTTCAACCACCACAATGGCGTCGTCTACCACAATGGCTATGGCAAGTATAAGTCCAAAGAGTGTCAGCGTGTTTATGGAGAATCCCAGCAACAGCATTACGGCAAGTGTACCAATCAGTGACACAGGAATTGTAAGGCATGGGATAATTGTGGCTCTCCAGTTCTGCAGGAACAGGAATATGACAAGTACCACCAGTATTGTCGTTTCCACAAAGGTGTACAGAACCTCGTGGATAGAGCTTCGCACCACATCTGTGGTATCGAGTGCCACCTGATATTCCACTCCGGGTGGAAAGGCCTCGGCAAGTTCCGCCATTCTGGCCCTTACAGCCTGCGATACAGCCGGGGAACTGGACCCTGGTGACTGGTATACCGCCAAGGCTGCTGTGGGCTTGCCACGCAGGCGCGATGATGATGAATATGTTTCACTGCCAATCTCTATGGTTGCAATATCACCAAGACGCAGCATTTCAACACCGTCGTTCCTTATTACAATGTCGGCAAACTGTGCGGCGCTGCTCAGTCGTCCCTGTACGTTTAGCGTGTACTGGAATGCGTTGTCGGCGCTGTTGTCAAGTGTCTGTCCCACATATCCTGCCGATATTGCAAGGTTCTGCTTGCTTATGGCGGCATACACCTCGGCCGGCGAAATGCCGCGTATGCGCATTGCCTCGGGGTCGAGCCACACTCGCATTGAGTATTTTCCTACACCCATTATATCTACAGCTCCCACTCCCGGTGTGCGTGTCAGCTGGTCGACAAGCTGCAACTGTGCATAGTTCGACAGATATAGCTGGTCGTAACTCTTGTTACCGGTGAGTGTTATGAACATCACAATGTTGGTCGACTGTTTTTGTACCACTACGCCCTGTTGCGTAACCTCGCTCGGCAGCGAGCTTAGAGCAATGTTTACCCTGTTCTGCACCAACACCGTTGCCATGTCAATGTCGGTTCCTACTTCAAAAGTCACGGTGAGCCTGTATGTACCCGACGACGATGAGGTGGAACTCATATATATCATGCCATCGACACCATTTACCTGCTGTTCTATTGGAATACCCACAGTCTGTGCAATGGTCTCGGCGTTTGCGCCGGGGTATGTTGCAGTTACCTGTACTGTTGGCGGTGTTATCGACGGGTACTGGTCAATGGGCAATACAAACAGAGCTACACCACCTGCAACCAGAAGCAGTAACGACAATACTGTCGCAAAAATGGGGCGTTCGATGAAAAATTTTGAAAAGTTCATGATTCAAACTGTTTTTTCGTTGGGAACTTCTTGTTGTCACTTTGTAGCCACAGGTGTTATGGGCATTCCCTGACGTACCTTAAGCAGGGCATATGTCACATATCTCTCATCCGGTGCAAGTCCTTCTGTCACAACGCGCATGGTGTCGTCGACAATGCTGCCGGTAGTGATTTTGCGGTATTCGACCCTGTCCTCCTTGTCCACCACATAAATGAACTTGCCTGTCTGGTCTGTGCCTATTGAGGCATCCCTCACAAGCACCGCGTTCTTTATGTCGTCGTATGGCAGGCGTACGTTTATGTAGCTTCCCGGTTTCAACAGTCCGCTGTTGTTCTTTAGTATTGCACGCAGCTGCATTGTGCCGGTACTTGTATTCACATTTGGTGCAAGGTAGTCTATTGCTGCCTCCCAGGTGAAATATTTGCCGTCGCCCATGGTGAATGTAATGCTGTTGTACTCATGCTCCATGTTGTTGTTTCTCTGCATCCATTGTCGGTCGGTGATGTTGAAGTATGCATACATTATATCATCCTTGTATAGCTTGCAAAGCTCTACAGGCGCTCCCTCGCCGGCAATGTATGCCCCCACGGGGTAATTGCGCAAGCCCACCACACCGTCGCTCGGAGCTTTTATGTAACAATATCCCAGTTTGGTCTTTGCGCTGCTCACTGCCGCCTGTGCATTGCTCACTGCAGCAGTGCAGCTCTCAACCTTGCTTTTGGCCTGCAGAAGCTCTATCTGGCTCACTGCGTTGCTGTTTATGGCAACCAGCATGCGCTCGTAGTTGCTCTTTGCATATTCGAGTTCTGCCTTTGCTGTGCTAAGTGCCGCCTCGGCTTGCGTAACAGCATTCTCGTACAGTGTCGGCTCTATCACAAACAGCAGTTCGCCCCTCTTTACACGTCCGCCCTCGGTGAAATTGCGCTTTATTATCGTTCCGTTCACTCGCCCCACAATGGATATGGTGGCGTCGGCGTCGAGGTATCCCGGGTACTCCTGTGTCAGGGTAATATCCTTTACAACAGGTGTCGAAACCTCTATAGGCAGGCTTCCTGTTGCAACACTCTTCTCCTGCTTGTGGCATGCTGCAAGTGCAAACAGTGCCATGGTGTAAATTATTCTTTTCATATCGCTTATGTATAAACTGTTTCTGCTTTAAAGTACTACCATCCGCCGCCAAGTGCCTCGTAAAGCTGTATAAGGTAAATCAGTGAGCCTCCCTGTGCCTGTACCAGGTAGTTCTGGTAGGTGAGCAGGCTACGCTGCGCGTCAAGCACAGCCTGGAACTCGGTAAGTCCCTGCTTGTAAAGTTCAAGCGAAAGGGTAAGTGTCTCGTTGTTCTGGTTCACCGCTTCGCGCAACGACACTATCTGTGCTATGGATGTCTTGTAGCTCGACATTGCGTTCTCTACCTCCTGTACTGCGTTTAGCACGGTTTTGTTATATGTGAATATATTGTCGTCGAGTGAGGCACGCGCCTCGCGTGTGGCATTTATCCTCTCTCCACCGCTGAATATGGTCCATTTTATCGTTGGGGCAATCTCCCATGTGAGGCTGCGCGAGCGCGGCAACTCCTTGAACTTGTCGGCCGAAAACCCCACAGTGCCGTTTATGAAAATCTGTGGAAACCAGTCGCGCCGTGTCGCTCCCAATAGTGCTGCACTTGCCTCAACCTGTTTTTCGGCTGCCCGTATGTCGGGACGGCGTCGCAAGAGCTCTGCCGGTACACCAACCCCTACAGGCTCCACAAATGTAGGCAGTGGGGTGTATTCACTTGGCCACCCTTCAAGTTGCTGTGGGTACACGCCAAGCAGTGTTGCTATGGCGTTGCGGTAACTGTCTATAGTAGCCTGCATTGATGGAATCTGTGCAAGCGTGCTGTAATATACGCTGCGCGACTGTGCAACGTCCAGTTTCGACGCCAGACCACTCTCGTAGCGCGATTCTACTATGTTCATAATTTCCCGCTGCGAAGCAACGTTCCTGCCAATGACCTCCATCTGCACCATCGACTGCAACAGGTTGAAATATGTTATTGCTACATTGGCTGCCAACGATACCATTACAGCCCTGTACTCCTCCTCGGTAGCCATGAACAGCTTTTTCTGGGCCTTGGCACGCATATATACAGCACCAAATACATCGGCCTGCCAACTTACCGAAGCCGCAGCGCTGAAATCGCCGTACCACGATTCCTTGTACATTGTCTGCGCGGTGTTGCCGCTTGTCTTTGTACGTTGCCAACCCAAGTCAAGCTCGGCTGCAGGCATTAGCTTTGCCTGGGCAATGCGCCATGCCGCCCTTGCTTTTTTAATGTTCTCTATTGCCGACAGTGCCGAGTAGTTGTTCTCGCATGCAATCACAATAAGGGAATCGAGCTGTGGATCCTCAAAGTTTGTCCACCAATAGTCGTCTATGGGAATGGTCTGTGAGTAGAACTCACCGTCGTTCCATCCTGCCGGTAGCGGCTCGTCGAGATAAGAAACCTGTTTTTGAGCTGTTGTCACAGCTGCAACAAACAGGAGTAAGAACAGATGTAAAAACCTCATATTTTGTTTGTTTATACGTTAGCATGCAGATAACACAACAGTGAGGGGATTTGTTCTTGTATGGTATTTTGTGCTATTAAAAGGGTTACGGGGTGGCGGCTGTTTCCTGCACTCCTGCTCTGTGGTAAAACCTACTGCAATTCCTGAATAAAAACTTGGTTTGATGATTAAAAAAACTTAATTTTGCCGCTTGTATCGGTGTGTTGCTGTTAAACAGCGCTGTAGCGCGTATTAACGCGTTTTTTTGTTGCCACAGCAATTCGTATGTTTCAATTGAAGAAATATTAAACTAAATAAAAATCAAATTATTATGAAAAAATTTTTACTTTCAATTTTTGCCGTGCTTTTTGCATTTGCAGGAGCGCAGGCGCAGGAACAAACGGCGACTTTGTCTTTTGCAAGCAAGGCACAGCGTACTTCTTTTAGTACATCCAAGCAAGTGTGGGAGCAGAATGGTATTACTCTTACCAACAACAAAGCTAAGTCTACTAGTAACGTAGCGGATTATGCTAATCCTGTAAGATTTTATGCCAGCTCTGAAATTATTGTGGACTGCCCCGATGGGAATAAAATAACTAAAATTGTTTTTGATTGTAACAACACTTCTTATGCAACGGCACTGAAGAATTCTATTGGTGCTGCGGCTACTGTTTCTTCAGATAAAGTCACTGTGTCAATTGCTAACGGTTCAAGTAGCTTTACAATTGCAAAACTTACAGCGCAGATCCGTATGGATGCTTTGGCTGTTACTTATGAAGCAGCTGGAGGTGACGTTCAAGAAGTTGTAGAGAAACCGGTGATATCTCCTGCATCAACAAGATTTAACAGTGGTGAATCTTTTGTTGTAACAATTACAACAGAAACCGATGGCGCTGAGATTTATTATACACTTGACAGCACGGATCCTAACGAGCACGGAATACTTTATGATGCTGAAAAGAAAATTGTAATCACTGAAACAACAACCGTTAGGGCCGTTGCCGTTAAAGAAGGTATGAGTCCGAGCGATATCGCTGAAGTTGTGTATACAGCCGTTAATTTGGATCCAGACCCGACTACTTTCCAAATTATATCTGCAGAAATGGGATATGTTAATGAAGAGAATGTAGTTGAGGTTGAAGGTCGTGTAATTACTGCAACTTTTGATAAAGGCTCAAACTCTAACAATACTCCTAAATACTACACAACAGGTACTGCAATCCGTTTGTATGCAGGCAATACAGCTACATTTACAGCTAAAGAAGGTTATCTTATAGAATCGGTTGAATTCACGACTGCAACTGGTGAATATGCTGTAAATGCAGAGAGTACTGTTACAGAAGGCGAACTGAGTATTGAAGGTGCTAAGGCTGTGATTTCAAATGTATATGCAAGTGAAGTTACATTTACTCAAGGTGGTTCAAAGGGTCAAGTTAGAATGCAGAAAATAGTTGTAAAATATATTGAAACTTGGTCTTCATTCTATGCGCCTTTCTCTGTTGCTATTCCAGAGGGAATTGAGGCTTACATTGTGACAGCAGCAAACTCTAGCTATTTAACATTGGAGCAAATCTATGAAGCAATTCCTGCAAACACAGGAGTAATTCTTAAGGGGGGTACAATCCATGGTAATACTTCATATGCAGGTGAGATTACAGAAGTTTCTGGTAATTTGCTCGAAGGTACAATGGCTTCGAAATATATAACCGAAGAAGCATACGTTCTCGGTTGTGTTGATGGCGAGTATGGTTTCTACAAGGCAGCAATGAATCAGCAGGACGGTACTGCATGGTTGGCCAATGGAGGTAAAGCATACCTTCCTGTAAAAAATCTGCCTAAGAATGCCCAAGGTGCAGCAAGCTTCAGCTTCCGTTTCGGCGAGGGAACTACAGCAATTGAGAATGTAGAGGTTGAGAACGAGGTTAAGACAATCTTCGACCTCACCGGCCGCCGTGTTGAGACTATTACAGCTCCCGGTATTTATATTGTAGGTGGCAAAAAGGTGTTGGTAAAGTAACAGCCTCCCCCTAACCCCCTCCCGTAGAGGGGTAACTGGAGCCGAAAAATTAAAGAGTAATAACTTTCCACTTAATTAAATAGAGTGAATTAGAAAAGTCCTCTAAACTCTCCCCATTATGGGGGAGACGGAGGGGGCCACTTATAAGATATATGAAAAAGACATATAATTCACCTCTTGCAACAGAGGTAAACATTGCTGCAGAGAACATGGTTGCAGCATCATTGGGAATCCACAGTGACAAAGAAGTCGACACATCAAAAGATGGCGGCCAGCTTGGTGGCAACCGCCGCGGCGAATGGGGCAATTTGTGGAATTAACATAAAACGAGGAGCGAAATTTCGCTCCTCGTTTTATGTTAATAGACAATACGCGCAGCGATAGGTCGCAGGCAG
>JAFZFM010000035.1 GCA_017555865.1 Bacteroidaceae bacterium | reverse complement strand
TTCTTGGAGCCTTCATAACCGGTCTGGTACTGAACCGCCTGATTCCGCACTCTTCACCGCTAATGCGTCGTATAGATTTTGTAGGCAATGCGATATTCATTCCTTATTTCCTTATTGGTGTGGGAATGATGATTGATATACGTGTGCTGTTCAATGGAGGAGATTCGTTGATAGTGGCTGCAGTGATGGTGCTTACCGCACTTGCAGGCAAATGGGTTGCGTCGTTCCTTGTCTCCAAGGTCTATCGTATGTCGGGCGGTGAACGCAGTCTTATGTTCGGACTCTCTACCTCGCAAGCGGCGGCAACCTTGGCTGCAGCCATTGTCGGTCATGGGATTGTACTTGCCGATGGTTCGCGTCTGCTGAACGAGGATGTGCTTAACGGTACAATTCTTCTTATTCTTGTAACATGTATTGTAAGTTCAATTGTTGCCGACCGTGCCTCGCGTAAACTGGTCATTTCGGGTGACGTTCTTAATAATCCGGTAAAGACATCGTCAAAGAAGACTCTTGTTGCACTTGCCAACCCCATGATGGTCGACCGCCTTATGGATTTGGCTCTACTTGTACGCAAAGAGAACAGCCAGATACCTCTGTCGGCAATCACCGTAGTGCTTGATGAAGATAGAAAACTGCAGGAGAGAAGGACAAAGGTACTTGATACGGCTGCCCACATTGCAGCAGCTGTAAATGTTCCGTTGCTTACCAAGTTCCGTCTTACCACCAACCTTGCCCATGGTATAGTACACGAGGTAAAGGAGAATGACTACCGGGAACTTATTCTGGGTTTCCACAAGAAAGAGACTGCCAATGACAGTTTCTTGGGAAATGTGTTGCCCGAGGTGCTTGGTGCCATTGATTGTCAGGTTATGATGGCACGTATGAACATTCCGTTGAATACAGTGCGTGCAATACATATAACATTTCCTGCAAAGGCTGAATTTGAGGCCGGTTTCCCATATTGGGTTGAGGAGACTGCACGTATGGCCGCAGGTCTTGGTTGTCGCATAATGTACCATGGTCATCCCGAAACAATGGATAGAATAAAGGCTATGCTGAAGGACTATTCACCAATCAGTGCCCAGTTCTTTGAAACAGATGGAGGAAATGACCTCAAGCGCTTGTCTACAATCATCAAGGATGATCACCTGCTTATTGTCGTAAGCGCACGTAAGGGCTCAATCTCGTTCCGTCCGTCTCTTGACCATGTATTCGTGCAGTTGCAACGTGATTATCAGAATACAAGCGTTCTTCTCATCTATCCTAGTGGCTACAAGGTAGAGGGTGGTGAGACACACTGATTCCTGTTTCTGGACTTATTCGGTTTGTTTGAATTCAAGCATACCTCCCTGCATAATATCCATATGTGATATTGTTGTGCCTTTTAGTCGCTTGCCGTTGAGGTATGTACAGAGGTCTTTGTACCATTCTGGTATATTCTTCTCCATACTGTCACTCCTGTTGAGTGTAGTTACCGGGGAATCTTCCTCGGCTTTTGGGCGGTTCTTGTTGCATAGGAACGTGTTGCTATAAGTCTGTTCCGGGAAATGGTTGACAACAGTGAATGTCTTCCCGTTTGCAAGATGTAGTATTGTCTCGGGGAACAGCGGCATACCAAGTTCGTACTCTCCGCCGCATGGGTTTACAGGGTAGAATCCCATGGCGCTCATTACAAACCATGCCGACATCTGTCCGCAGTCCTCGTTGCCGCAGATGCCGTCGGGGCTGTTGCGGTACATCTCTTTCATAATCTGCGTCACATATTGCCTTGTTTTCCATGGCTTTCCAATGCGGTTAAACAGGTATGCTACATGGTGGCTCGGCTCGTTGCCGTGGGCGTACTGACCAATCATCCCGGTGCTGAATATCGGCAGCTCTTCATTCTCGGCCGGTGAGCAGGTGAACATGCTGTCGAGTTTCTGCTCAAAACTCTTTTTGCCCATCAGTTCAATTAGCCCGTCAATGTCGTGCTGTACGCTCCACATATAGTGCCATGCATTGCTCTCGCAAATGTGTGGAGTGTATTCGTCGGGGCTGAACTGTGGCTGGAACTCCCCCCTGCTGTCGCGTGGCTGCATGAATGTGCTGTTTGGGTTATATTGGTTGCGCCAGTTTCCGGCACGGTGATAGAATACGGTGGCTATGCTGTCGTGCCCCATCACTTCTGCCATGCGTGCAATGCAGTAGTCGTCAAATGCATACTCCAAGGTACGCGACATTGCCCAATTGTCGGCATTGTATGTGTCGGTAACATCGTAAGGTATATATCCCAGTTCCTTGTATATCCCAATTCCGCGATATTCGTCGCAGTTGGCTGTCGCTATACAGGCTGCAAGAGCCTTTTCTGCGTTAAAATCTCCAACCCCTTTAAGGTAGGCATCGGCAATTACCGGTACTGCGTGGTAACCAATCATCATGTCTGTTTCACTTCCCCACATGTTCCATACCGGCAGACGACCATGTTGCTCATAGAAGGCGATAAATGAGTTTATCATGTCGCCTGTTCTCTCTGGTAAGGTTAATGTGTACAGCGGGTGTGCTGCACGGAATGTGTCCCAGAGTGAGAATGTTGAATAGTTCTGCCAACCGTCTGCCTTGTAGTTCTTGTCGTCAGCTCCACGGTATGTGCTGTCTACATCGCAATAGAGTGTGGGCGCAAGCATTGTACGGTATAGTGCTGTGTAAAAGCATACTTGTTCATCATGTGTACCACCTTTGATCTCTATGCAGGATAGCCGGTTGTTCCAATTTTCTTGCGTCTTTTCGCAGTAAAGGTCAAAGTCGTTGTGTGGCGCTTCGACGGCCATGTTCTTTGCAGCGCCATCCATTCCTGTACCCGAGAGTGCTGTGACAATGGTAAGCCTTTTTTTATTGCCTAGTGAAAACTTCATCTCTATTATTCCGGGTCTCATTCTGTTTTCTCCATTGTATGTGACAATAGCGCTGTCGCATTTGAAACTTGTTATGGGGTGTGAAAAACGTGTCCTGAAGTATACCTGCTGTCCGCGTGCCCAACCGTTGGAGTAGCGGAAACCCTCAATAGTGAAACTGTCTACCACGGTTATATGTGTATCGTTTGTACTGTCCCAGTTCATGGCTTTGGCAAGGTTCAGCAAAACGGTGGCTGTATCGCTCGGGTATGTATATCGCTGTATACCGCACCGCTCTGTTGCTGTGAGCTCCACATCAATGTTGTAGCTGTCGAGATGTACACGGTAATATCCGGCATGGCACTCTTCCCTGTCGTGACTGAATGTGGAGTGTATGCCCAATGAGCCGTCTGCAACTTTGATTGGATGTGTGACCGGCATGAAACTTATGTCGTAAAGGTCGCCGGCGCCGGTTCCGCTAAGATGGGTGTGACTGAAACCGGCAATGGTACTGTCGGGGTAAAAGTATCCTGCGATTCTGTCCCATCCCGGTAGCCCGTTGTCCGGGCTTAACTGTACCATGCCGAATGGTGCTTGGGCCCCGGGATAAACATTCCCCTTTCCGTCGGTGCCTATAAGCGGGTTTACCAATGTTGCATAGTCGGTTGTCTGTGCCGATGAAATTGTACAAACCAACAGCAAGTATAATGTTATGAGTGATTTTTTCATGCTGATAATATCGTCAATACAGTTGCGAATATAGCAAAAAAACATGACGATGTACCTTGAATAGTTTAAAAGAGACGTACACTGGTGTACGTCTCTTTT
>JAFZFM010000034.1 GCA_017555865.1 Bacteroidaceae bacterium | reverse complement strand
GGGTGAGAATAATACAATGCGTTACGAATGTAGCACAAACAATAACAACAACTACAGTGCTACCAAGTTGCAGATTAACAAGGAAGACTCATTGCTTGTAAATTCTAGAATCTCCGGTAACCAGTATTTTGCTGCCGAGTCCGAGAAAGAGGAAATCAACGTACAGTTCCGTATCCCCGATGTTTTGTCTGCAAAATACAAGGTGGCTCTTATCATTGTTCCAAAGCACATTACCAACCCACGTATTACTGCCGACCAGTTGAAGCCTACATACTTCAATGTTGAAATACGTCAGGATGGTACAGAAAAGGCGCTCTACAGCTATACCGATAAGAAATTCTACAACGATCCAACACGTGTGGATACATTGTTCCTGCTTGACAGTAAGGGTGAACCGGCTATCATCGATGTACCATATTGCGAGTACTACCAAATGATCGGAAGCCACGAGAATTACAGTACAAAGATGACCATATCTTCTATTAACCCCGGACGTACTGTCAAGGAAAAGGATTACTCAATCCGTTTGGATGCAGTTCTGCTGATTCCAGTAGTTGAAGAAGAATAATTTGTCAGATGAAAAAAAGAAAATTAACTATGTATATGCGACAATTTATGCAATTTGCGGTGGCATTGATGATTCTTATGCCATCGGCCGTCAACGCAACAGATGTGCTGTCTGGCGGTAATGTAGCAGGTGACCCTGTAAAGGTTGGGGCTGTAGATGCAAATGAGGTCCGTACAATTACCGGTACCGTCTACGATGCTGCAACAAACATGCCAATGGCCGGTGTACGTGTTCAGGCTACAGGACACAAAAAGGTCACTACAATGACCAATGCCGAGGGTAAGTTCAAATTGAATGTTCCTTCTTATGTTACACTCTTGAACTTCTCAACACCTGAGTATCTTCTTGTTCAGCGTCCAATCGGTGATAACGACGTAATCAATGTACGTCTATATTCCGACAGATTCCAGGCAAATTATGACGCAGACATCGTTCTTACAGCAGAGCGCGGCTTTGAGACCGGTATTTCATCGTCTATGACAATAGACGCCGATATCCAGAACAAGCTTGGTGCCGATGTACGTTCTACAATGCGCTCGGGTACAACCGGTGTAGGTGCTGCAATGTTCATCAGAGGTATCAACTCTTTGAATGCAAACACACAGCCTCTCTTCGTTATTGATGGTGTCATCTGGGATATGCAGGAGGGTAACGAGGCTATTCACATGGGTGTATACAACAATATCCTTTCGGCTATTGATGTCAACGATATCCGTGACGTTAAGGTTTTGAAGAATGGTGCAGCCATTTATGGTGCCCGTGCTGCCAACGGTGTTGTCATCATCAATACTAAACGTGGTGAGAGCATGGCTACACGCATTACTGCAAACATTTATGGTAGCGTGACATTGGCTCCCGATACATACAGCATGTTGGATGCAGAGTCTTACCGTGTATATGCCAATGATCTTATTGGTACAATGGATGTGAATCCAAACCGTGAGATTCCATTCTTGCGTTCCGACAAGGACTACCTCTACTATAACAAGTATCACAATGAGACAGATTGGACAGATCTTGTATATCGTGAGGCTGTTACACAGAACTACAAGGTTAATGTAGAGGGTGGTGACGATGTTGCCATGTATAACTTCTCGTTCGGATATTCAACCGGTGATTCACCTTTGAAAGCCAACTCATTTGACCGCATGAATATCCGTCTGAATTCGGATATTGTGCTTGCCGACAATCTGAATACCCGTATCGATATCTCTTATGCACGTGTTGCACGTCAGTTGCTCGACGATGGTTTGAGAGAAGATGAGACCGCATTCCCATTGACTTCAATCGGTGCTATTGCCGATGTAAAGGCTCCTTTCATGAGTCAGTACCGTTATGCAACATCGGGTGTAATCAGTGAAATCTATGACGTAGCCGATACTTACGCTTACGATATTGCCAAGGCTGCAGGTATTGCATACCCCAACAACTCTATCTACAACCCTATGACCATCATTACAAAGGGTGAAGGTACACAGAAGAATGAGATGGAGTACACTAACCTTGGTTTGACCGTGGCTCCTGAGCTGAAACTTGGCGACTTCACCATTACCGAGATATTCAACTATTCTCTTCACCGCGTGAGTGAGAAATATTACTTGCCTTATGCAACATCTGGTGACAACAATGCATATGACTTCTATGTAAAGAAATTGAATGGTAAAATCGGTAACTACGTATCTTCATTCTTTGGAAAAGAGTCTGCTATCTCAAGTGATACCCGCGTTTCTTGGGGCAAGAATTTGGGTGAGCACAGTATTGATGTATTCGGTGGTTTCCGTTATACAAACTTCAATTTCGACTCTAACTCTTTGGGTGGTGCCAACTCTGGTAACGACAACTCGTTCAATGTTTCAGCCAGCTTGAACCATCTCTCAAGCGAGGGTGACAACAATGTATGGTCAAACATGGCATGGTACATGCAGGCCGACTACTCATTCAGAACAAAATACTTCTTGCAGTTGGCTGCTTCAATGGAGGCGTCTTCACGTTTTGGTGGAAAGGCTAATGATTCAATCGATATGTTCGGTGTAGCATGGGGTTTCTTCCCATCAATTCAGGGTGCGTGGCTTGTATCATCTGAGGAGTGGTTCAACTTCAAACCTGTAAACATGCTTAAATTGCGTGCCGGTTATGATATCACCGGTAACGATGCTATCGACTATTTTGCAGCGCGCAGCTACTTGCAGGCTGTGAAGTTCTATGACCAGTATATGGGTCTTCAGCTTGGTAACGTTGAGAACGACGGTGTAAAATGGGAGAGTATAGCACGCCTGAAGCTTGGTTGTGATGAAATGATGTTCGACAACCGCCTCGCATTGTCTTTCGATTGGTACAAGTCAAGAACAAGCGACCTTTTGGTTCAGAAACAGTATCAGTTCGTTACCGGTATGGGTTCATATTGGGCTAACGGTGGTGAACTGGAGAATACCGGTTTTGAGGCTACAGCGAATGCAAAACTTATCTCATCTAAGGATTTCCAGTGGGAACTTGGTGCCTCTGTAGGTCACTACAAGAATGAGGTTGTTTCACTTGACGAGAACGTTAAGCCCGTATCTGTTTACGGTGCCGAAGTTGCAACAAAGGTTGGTCAGTCTGTAGGTGTATTCTGGGGTTACAAGACCGATGGCGTTATTGCTTCTTCAGATGAAACCGGTGGTTTGTATCAGGTTGACGCAACAGGTGCAAAACAGTACTTCAAGGCTGGTGACATGAGATTTGTTGATTTGACAGGTGAGGGTTGCATCGATGAAAACGACAAGACCGTTATCGGTAATCCTAACCCAGATTTCTACGGTAATATCTTTACACGTGTGTCATACAAGAACCTTCAGTTGGATGTAAATTGCAACTACTCAGTAGGCAATGATGTTTACAACTACTACCGTCGTCAGCTCGAGAGTGGTTCTACATTCTATAACCAGACAACAAATATGGCTAACCGTTGGACAGTTGAGGGTCAGCATACCGATATCCCAGCTGTTGCATTCGGCGATCCTACAGGTAACTCACGTTTCTCTGACCGTTGGATTGAAGATGGTTCATACCTGCGTGTGAAGTCTATCAAACTCTCATACAATGTGCCCGTTACTGCAGATTGGCTACAGGGTCTCACCGTTTGGTGTGCTGCCGAGAATGTATACACATTCACCGATTATAAAGGCCTCGATCCTGAATTCTCTGTAAACAACAATGTATTGTACCAAGGTGTAGATGCAGGTCTGTTGCCACAGACACGCAGTTTCCATCTTGGTGTTAAGGTAAATCTCTAATGAACCGGAATCCCTTATGTGACGGAATTCCGTCACATAAGGGAACAAAAAATAATAACAATGAAAAAGAAACTATTTTATACAGCGATATTCCTCTTCTGCGGAGCATTTTTCTTCAGCTCTTGTGAGGATATGTTGAACGTTGAGTCAAACCGTGTAGAGTACGAGTTTGACGAATGGACAGCCAACGACTCTGTTTTCTCTGTATTGGGCATTCTGAAGTCGGTTCAGGAGGTTGGTGACCGTCAGGTGTTGCTCAACGAGCTTCGTGCCGACCTTATCACTCTTAGCGACGCAAAGGCTGTTGTAGATGTACAGGAGATCAGCCGTTCGGTTTTTAACCTGGAGTCGAATCCCTACCTTGATGTAAAGGACTATTATGCAATCATCAATAACTGTAACATATATCTTGCACGTGTTGATACATCATTGAGCAAGAACAATGTAAAATTGATGATGCCCGAGTATGTAGCTGTAAAGAGCGTGCGTGCATGGACATATCTGCAGCTTGCAATCAATTATAACAATGTACCATACTTCACCGAGCCTATCCTTACTCATAGTGCTGCCGAGAATGTTATGAAGCAACCTATGCTTTCTCGCGAGGAGATTATGGACAAACTCATTGCCGAGATTCTTCCCTATGAGAATCCTTCAATCTACACCATGCCAGCATGGGATACCGACGGTAAGGTGCTCAAGTTCGGTTATAACAACACCGAAGTTGAGACAAAGAAACTCTTTGTCCCCATTCGTATGCTTCTTGGTGAGATGTATTTGTGGAAAGGTGACTACAGAAATGCAGCGCTTTGCTTCTACGACCAGATTGCAGGTTCAGGAACAAACAATACCGCACCTAAGTTGAGAGATAATGCTAACAGCGTCTATTTCAGCAATGATAAAGGTACAAACATTAACGATAACTTCTCAAAATTGTTTGCGGCAGGTAACTTCTCTACCAATGCAAATGAGTACCTTGCAATGATTCCTTATGCAAACAATACACTTTACGGTACAACATCGGGACTTGCCGACGTATTCTCTCCACAGAACGATAAAGGTGGTGCTCAGGTATTTGCTTCTCCTGGTATCCTTTCTCTTGCAAAGCAGCAGATGTACCGTTTTGTTGAAGGTGAGGTAGAGAATCCTACCAAGATTGTGTATGGTACAAGCTTTGAGTATCCTGGTGACTTGCGCGTAAAGGTTACTACCTATTCACAGATAGGCGAGGATGACGCGAAGACCGAATTCAATAATATCATTGGTAAGTTCAATTTTGAAAAGGCTCAGGGTTTTGGTCTCAATAGTACTTATGTTCCCAAGATACCTACAACATTCATTGTATTGCAGCGTACATCACATGCTTATCTGCGCTTTGCCGAAGCTTTGATAGGTATGGAGCGTATGGGTTATGACGGCGCTATGGAGCTTGCCATGACTGTACTCAAGAGTGGTGTGAAGCGTAACTACTCTCTCATGCTTGATCCTGAATATAATGAGCGCGTGATGACTCACAATGGTGATACTGTATGGAAATATACATTCAGCCCCGAGACCGGTGAAAAGCTCGATTCAGTTCCATCAATGGAGAAGTATCTTGCAAGCTATGCCGATTCTATTGGCTTTAACTTCTCATACACAGAGTTCAGCAGTAACAAGGGTATCCACGCTCGTGGTACAGGTGATGCCGATCACAACCCTTACTATGGCTTGACAAAGGATTGTATGGCCCGTTATTATGGCTACATGCAGACTATACAGGGTGTTGATACCATCATATTCCCTAACCCCGAGCAGGTTGATTTCGCTTATGCCGATTCTGTAACCTATGTGACAGACCTTATCATCGACGAGCTTGCGCTTGAGCTTGCATGGGAGGGTACACGTTTTGGTGACCTCGTTCGTTTTGCAAAGGCTACAGGCGATTACGATGTACTTGCAAAGAGAATTGCAGGACGTGAGTTTGCAAATGATGTAACATACCGTGCTGCAGACTTCAAGTACGATGCTTCTCTCTACAACTTTATGCTCAACGAGGCTAACTGGTATCTGCCACTTCCTGCAGGTGTGGTAGCTCCTGTTTCTCCCGATGAAGTTCCCGGTGGAACACTCCCCGAGGATGAAGAGACACCCGGCAATGAGACAGAAGAGACTCCAGGTAATGAATCAGAGGAGACCCCTGCTGAATAATGACCGGAGAATATAACAAATAATCGAGAGGGGCTTTTGCTCCTCTCGATGTTATTTTTTAGGATTATGAAAAAGATTGCAGTTTTGTCAGGCGCTGGAATAAGTGCCGAGAGTGGTATAGCAACATTCAGGGGAAGTGGAGGCTTGTGGGACAGCTATCCTGTAGAGCAGGTTGCAACTCCCGAGGGGTTCCGCGCCAATCCTTCTTTAGTACTTGAATTCTACAACAAAAGACGCAAGGAACTTGCCTGTGCCGAACCTAATGAAGCACACAAGCTTGTAGCTGAACTTGAAAAGGATTTTGATGTTGTAGTAATAACGCAGAACGTGGATGACCTGCATGAGCGTGCCGGTTCAACAAATATAATACATCTCCATGGTGAGTTGATGAAGGTATGCTCTTCAGTCCAACCACAGAACTGCATGTATGTATGCAAACTGCCGTCGTACGATTCAAATATTGCCATAGGTGACCTTGCGGGCGATGGCTCGCAGCTGCGCCCCTTCATAGTGTGGTTTGGCGAGGCTGTACCGCTAATTGAGGATGCTATCAGTGCTTTGCGCGATATTGATGTTTTTATTATAATAGGCACATCGTTGAACGTATATCCTGCAGCCGGCCTTGTGAACTATATTCCACATGGTACCCCGGTGTATCTCATTGACCCCAACGATGTTCCTGTACATAATTTATCTAACTTACAAGTGTTGAAAATGGGAGCTTCCGAGGGTATGCAAAAACTATCAAATGAGCTTTTAAAAATGGAATGATTATAATTTAAAAATAATTATAAAATTATTTTTAAATTACAGCAGATTGCATTATCTTCGCAGTGTGGATATGAGGAGATGAACTGTAGAACTTGTCTATGGTGAACCTTTATCCTGCAGAATATGTTTAATAATTAAAACTAAATAAATTATGGAAAAGTATATCTGTACAGTATGTCAGTGGGTTTATGACCCCGAAATCGGTGATCCAGAGCAGGGTATTGAGCCAGGTGTTGCATTTGAGAACCTGCCCGAGGACTATGTTTGCCC
>JAFZFM010000033.1 GCA_017555865.1 Bacteroidaceae bacterium | reverse complement strand
GTCATCAGACGATTGTGGAAATAGTCTTCATTTTCAATGAAGTAAACCTGCATTCGTGTGGCTTGCAATGACGCAACTCTTATTATTAACGGGTGATCTGTGTCGTCTATTATCAGATTCATACCGGACAGGCGCTGTACCTCGTGCAAGTTATTGCGTCTTGTGTTTATAATACCCCACAAAGGTGTGAAAATTCTGGTTTCCTTGACCTGGTCCTGAATGGCTTGTGGAAAATCGTTGCTAACTTTCGCCATTGGCGACTCTGGTACAAAAGGTGTAATTTCCTGAGTAATAAATAAAATCTTTTCTGCTTTCATCTCTTCTAAAAAAGCGGATGTAGTCCGCTCGCAACAAAGTTACAAAAAAAAAGCAGAATAGGCAAACTCAAAAAGCCATTTAAAGGATTTTTATAACAAAAAGTCATTGATTTACAGTTGTTAACATGCTTCTTCTGTTTTATTTTTATGTATGTTGTATGCAATGTTTGCTGTTGCTACAAAATATTTTTATTTTATTTATTTCTTTTTGTGCTTATTTGTTTGTTACTTTGCAACCCGAAAATGCATGAATTGCTAGTGCATGCGCATAGTATATATATTTTAATTAAATAAGGAGATGAAAATAGCCTATACTATTGATGAATTGAGGGGATTTATTGGGGAATGTAGAACTGAGGGTAAGAGTGTTGGCTTTGTACCTACTATGGGTGCCTTGCACCAAGGGCATGCGTCGTTGGTGAGACGTTCTGTTAAAGAAAACGATGTTACTGTGGTCAGCGTTTTTGTCAATCCGACACAGTTCAATGATAAGAATGATCTGAAAAACTATCCACGTACATTGGAAGCAGATTGTGTATTGCTTGAAAATGAAGGTGCTTCTATTGTTTTTGCTCCATCTGTAGAGGAGATGTATCCTCAAGAGGATACCCGTGTGTTTTCCTTTGCCCCACTTGATACTGTAATGGAAGGGGCTTGTCGTCCCGGTCATTTTAACGGTGTTGCTCAAATTGTGAGCAAATTGTTTTATGCAGTCGAACCGGATAGGGCCTATTTCGGTGAGAAGGATTTTCAGCAGCTGGCTATAATAAGAGAGATGGTGCGTCAGTTGTCAATAGGTGTTGAGATTGTTGGTTGTCCTATTGTCAGAGAGGCCGATGGTCTTGCAATGAGTAGTAGGAATACGTTGTTGTCGTGCGAAGAACGTAATCGTGCTTTGACAATATCCAGAACTTTGTTTGCAAGCCTTCCTTTTGCTACAGAACACACATTACAGGATACCAAGACGTTTGTGGAAAATGCCATAAATGAAACAGATGGACTTGAACTTGAGTATTTTCAGGTAGTTGATGGAAATACTTTGCAAGAGTTAAAAGAGTGGGGGGATAGTGACTATGTTGTTGGCTGTATAGCTCTATTCTGTGGAAAAATTCGTTTGATAGATAATATTAAATACAAGGAGGATAAATAAGATGCTGTTACAGGTTCTTAAATCAAAAATCCACTGTGCTACTGTAACTGAGGCAAATTTACAGTACATGGGAAGCATAACCATAGATGAAACGTTGATGAAGGCTGCCGGAATGATTGAAGGCGAGATGGTTCATGTGGTAAATAATAGTAATGGTGAGCGTATTGTTACATATATAATTAAAGGCGAGCCTGATTCCGGTGTTATATGCTTGAACGGTGCTGCTGCTCATAAATTCCAACCGGGTGATGTGGTTATTATTATGGCTTATGCCATTATGACGCCCGAGGAGGTATGTGGGTTTTCGCCTAAGGTTATAATACCGGACAAGAATAATCGATTTCAGAAATGAAATGAATAAAAACAGCGGCTTTTTTGCAGTAAAGCCGCTGTTTTTATTCATTAATGATTTATTTCAGTTCGGATATAATTCTTTTTAATACTACTGTTGCTGAAATTTCGCGATTTGCAGCTTCGGGGATAACCAATGATTGAGGGCTTTCGATTACATCGTCTGTAACAATCATGTTTCGTCTTACCGGCAGGCAGTGCATGAAGTGTGCGTTGTTTGTTACTGCCATTTGGCGTTCGCTCACAGTCCACTCCCGGTCCATGCTCAGAACCTTTCCATAGTTCTCTCCGGAGTATGCCGACCAGTTTTTTGCATAAATGAAGTCTGCGCCTTCAAATGCCTTCATCTGGTCATATTCAATTTTTGCATTTCCGGTGAATTCCGGGGCTAGTTCGTAACCCTTTGGATGGGTTATGACAAATTCGTAATCGGTGGCATTCATCCATTCGGCAAAAGAGTTAGGGACTGCTTGTGGTAGTGCTTTTGGATGGGGGGCCCATGTAAGTACCACTTTGGGACGTTCTTTCTTTTTGTGCTCTTCTATTGTAATGAGATCGGCAAAACTCTGTAGTGGGTGGCGTGTGGCGGCTTCCATTGAGAAAACTGGTCGGCCGGAGTATTTGATGAATTGGTTAAGGATAACTTCGTTGTAGTCATCTTCTTTACTTTCGAAACGTGCAAAGGAACGTACGCCAATTACATCGCAATAGCTTCCCATTACAGGAATGGCTTCGAGCAAGTGTTCTGGCTTGTCTCCATCCATTATAACTCCTCGTTCTGTTTCAAGTTTCCATGCTCCCTGATTTATGTCGAGTACAATGACATTCATGCCTAGGTTGAGAGCTGCCTTTTGTGTGCTTAGTCTTGTGCGTAGGCTTGAATTGAAGAAAACCATCATTAGTGTCTTGTTTTTCCCAAGCTCGCAGTATTTGTATCTGTCTGCTTTAATTTCAAGAGCCTCTGCTACAGCTACCTTAAGGTTGCCGATATCTTTTACTGTAATGAAATTTCTCATGGCTTTTATTGTTTATTGTTTGTTATTCAATTAGTCTTTTTTGTTGTTGCCTTCCTTTTTTCTCCACCATAGCCAGTTGTTGAAATCATGGCGCAACATTATACCGGCTCCTTGTGTTGTAAGGTTGGTTTTTGAAAAGTAACGGTCATTGGTCTTGCTGTATGCTTTCAGGCTTATACTACCTGTTTTATTCAGCAGCCATTGAATTTCAAAGTCACCGATAAAGTTTTTGTTGGCTGTAGGATTTTCCCTGTATCCGAAGTTGCCGTTTATGAGCAGGCGATTGTCAAGTAAGCGCCCCTCGAGCATGCCTTCTACTTCCATATCGTTCCAACCTCTTTTGCTGGTCGAGAAGTTGCCCGAAAAATCCCAATTACCGTTGTCTATTATCTGTCCGAGCATGTTGTTGAGCTGTCCTGATAAGGTGTTTGAAATCAGCGATTCCATAGCTGTTGAGCTTTGGGGATTGCCGGCTTGGGCATTGCTGTTGTCATATGTGTAGAACTTACCAATACCAAGCAGGTATATGAACTGCATGTTTTTCTGCTCTGTGGTACTTGTCATGCTGGCAAGCAGCTCGCGTTCTTCTTCATTTCCTTCGGGTAGCTCCAGGTCGAAGTTCAATGTCGGGTTATTAAGAGTTCCTGTAATGTCCATCAGGCAATTGACCTTTACGCTTTTCCGTTTTGAGGTCTCTGTTGTCAGGTCGCTCAGCATTGCTGATGGCACAAGATGTTTGGTCTTCAGGTTTAATGCAGCTTCAAACGGATTTCCGTTGAAAACGAGCGTACTTCCCTTTGTTATACTGAATTCTTTAGGGAATATATCCTGTATGGTAAACTTGTATGTACCACGTGTGAGGTCCAGGTTGCCTTTCATTGTAAAGCCTTCCTTGTCGTCGAATACGGCATGCAATATGCCGTTTCCATACAGGTCGATGTAGTCGTCGGTCCTTAGGTTTGTGTATACTTTTAACTGCATTGCGTCGCGCATGTCAAGCAAAAAGTCCAGATTCAGCTTGCTGTCAAAGTTGTTGCTTTCAAATTCTTGTTCATTATCAAGAATTCTGTTTCTTTTCTTCTTGCTGATGTCGGTAAATGTGACAAAACTATTGTCTCTCACTCCACCGGCTTCGCTTGAATTGTATACAAAACGGGAATCGGCTTCGCTTCGTAATTGTGCCTTCAAGTTTGTTCCATTTTCATCGCTTGAGAGGTCTACAGTTCCAGTTGCAAAGACTGTACCATAGAAAGGCATGGCCTCAAATCCATGTGTGTCGTATATGAGCAGATTATGGGCATTTGCTTTGAGTTTGCACCTCCATTTTGCAAGGTTCTGGTGCGATACATATCCGCTGACTGTTCCATTATTGCCTTTTCTGTCCTTTATTGCAACTGAGTTGAATCCTATTTTTCCTGGGCTAAAGCGTAGGGTGTCCCCAGTAAAGAAATATGTAGTGTTTGTTGGTGCTACTTTAAGGCTACAGTCGAGTGATGTGGCTCCAATTATGTCCAGTTTTCTCCAACTTCCAAGTACCTTAACCTTACCGTTTCCGGTACCGTTTATGTCGGTTACGAAATTCTTGATCTTTTTTTCAATAAAACCAAGGTTAAGGGTGTTTGCGTCAATTTGCAGGCATATGGTGTCGTGTACTTGGGATAGAAAACCATGCACTCTTGAACTTTCTCTTCCTGGATTATGAATGCCGCAGTCCAGCAAAATAGACTTTAAATTGTTGTCCCAACCAAATTCAATGTCGGAACTACCCATGTAGCTACCGTCAATCTTAAGGCTGTCAAGTTTTACTTTTGCCGAAACGTTAGGCTCGGAAAGAAGACTTGTCAAGTGTGCTTTTCCTGTAGCGCATCCTGCAAAGTGCAGCGCATGGAAGTTTACAAAATCCAGGATAGTAGAAACCTCAAGATTGTTGAGTGCTATAAATAGACTGTCGTTTGACTCTTGGCCCACAATGCCTTCAATTGCAAGGCTCTGGCTTGAGTTGTATAGTTTTATGTCATTTACGCAGATTCTGTTGAAATCTCCTGTTATGGCTCCTTCGGATATTTTCCATACGCTGTCGTTGTGTACAATGCTGTCGCTATGTATGTGTGCATTCATTGTAAGAAGGTTTTCTTTGTTGCGCCCAAGTAATGCATCCATGCGCATATTGCCCTTCATTGAATGTCTTTTTCTATTGTTGTTCCAGTATATGTGGTTCTTTATAGTATCGTTTACAATAGTGCAATGTAGGCCAATTGTGGTTTCACTGCCAGTTCCGGAACTCAGTCCGCTATCTTTTCTTGCTAACGGCTTTTTGGCTTGAAAGTCTATTGTGAGTGCTTGGTTGTCCGATTTGCCATCAAATACAATGGTGTTGTAGTCGCTTTTTCCTATTCTGACATTGTTGAGCCTTGTATCTAACCTGAAGGTTTCTTTGCCGCTATTGCATGTTCCGCTGATAGTGGAAGGCTCATTGATTGTTATTGGCAGGTTGAACAGTTTGCTTACAAATTGTGTGTTCCTTATATCAAACTTGAATATGTAGTTGTTATTGTCGCTTTTGCCTGGAAATGTTTCCTGTAGGGCTGGGGTGTGTTTTAGGGTGACTCTACCTATGTTGCTTATGATTGTTTTGTAATCAAACTCACCTATTATGCTGCCGTTGATAAAATCGGAACTGAGAATAATAAGGCGCTGTTCTTCGGTACTGTTGTCACATATGTGGAAATTGCGTATCGTTTCTCTGCTTTTCCCGTCATTTATTGTGAAGTTGTCGAACTTGATATTTATGATTTTTCCTTCTTTCCGGTAGTCGCGGAATTCGCCATTAAGACGGAACGACAGCGTCTCGTCTGCTCTGTTATTAAGTCCCAACTTGTTGGGGATAAGGGTGTCTATAGATACAGATACGTCAATGTTCTGCCAATTGTTATTTATGTGGCTGATCTGTATTTTTCCTTCTATGGCTGGGTCATTTATTGTGATGTTTGCATTTGCTTTATTTGGTGTGTAGTATCCGGCATATTCTATTGGTACGTATTTGTATCCGCCAGCGTTCAAATCTGTTATCCTGCCACTGAAAGCAATGTTGTTGAAGAGTGTTCTTGTGTTTCCGGTTATGGTGGTGGTTATATTGCATTTGTCAAATGCGCTGTTGTGAAGGATTTCTTTCAGGTCAATCTTCTTGCCCGATAGGGTTATTGTATATTTCCCGTTATAATCGGCTATTGCGTTTGCTGTAATATGCCCATTTTGGGTCATGATGTCGGCTGAACCTTTGAAATTGTCTTTCCGTAATACAGCTTCTCCGCTGATGGAAATGTCTCCTGTGGCCTGGATTATCTGTTGCAGGCTATCTTTGATAAAAGGCTGTATGTATTCAGTGCAACTTTTTTCAATATGGCAATCCAATATGTTTACGTGGGTTGTTCTTGTACTATTGTATGGGTTTGTGGTATGGCTGTTGGTTTTTATTGAAAATTTGTTGTCAAACGTTGCAAAAGATAGCTTGGAAACAATTTTAGAACAGTCTCCTGTACTTTCCAGATAGAAAGTCAGTTTGGGCAAATCTGAACTGTGCGGTATTCCCAATGCTGCAAAATCGGACGGTGTTAGTTTCTTGCAACTTGCTTTGATAGTAAATGAAGGGCTTCCGTTATTTGGAGTGAATGTGATTTCTTCTGCATTCAATTCACTCTCAGGGAATATTGCTTTAAATCTGTTTATGCTTATATTGTCCCTTGTTGCGTTGACATTTGCGCTTATTTTATTGAGTTCAATACCACATTGTTCTTTACCATAAATGGAGCGAATCTTTACGTCTATTGTATCGTTATGGAAACGTTTAATGGAGATGTTGCAGCCTAAGTCTTCAATTCTGATATGCTTGGAATTGAAAACACTTTTGCAGACAGGGACATCCTTCTCGTCGTAACAAAAAATTCCGTCATGTATAAGGAATTGGTTTATACGGAGTGAAATGTTTCCCTTTGTTCCATCTTCTCCCTTGCTTAACTTGTCTATGATGAATTGTATATTCAGGGGGGAGTCCTTTGTGTCCCGGTTGAGTTTTATGACAGGTTTGCTGAATGCAAGAGTATTAATCTGGATATCTCCTTTCAATAAGTAGAGTGGGGATATGTGTGCTGTTGCTTCCTGAATATAGAGTGCTGTGTCTCCCGTCTGGTCATGCACGAGTGTGTTCTTTATTGAAATCTCGTTCAAGTGGCGGACTCTGATACTCCCGATTTTAATAGGAAGTTCGAGCTTGGTTTTCAGTTCGTTCGATATTTGTGTGGCGATATGGCGCTGTATGGTCTCTACTCTAAAGAGCAACGACAAGGAATATACAACGATAATTATCGTTGTAATTGTGATGAATAGATATTTGGGAATCTTGCCTATTGATTTCAAATCTTGAAGAATTAGTCCTGTCGTTAATCCTTGCGAAGATAGTAAAAAAAGTGATATAAACGCGGGTTTTTTGTTTTGAATTGGTGGCTATTTTTGCTAATTTTGCAAACTGAATGAAAAATGATATAAAATGATTGAAACTGTCGTAATTTTATTGCTTTCTGTGTGCTTTTTTATCAGCGGAAAGGTGCGCTCCGATATAGTAGCCTTGTGTGCTCTGGTATCCTTGATCCTTCTTGGTATTCTTGAACCCAAAGAGGCATTATCGGGTTTTTCGAGCAACGTGATTATAATGATGATCGGACTGTTTGTTGTCGGTGGAGCAATTTTTCAGACCGGACTTGCCAAGATGATAAGCTCGAAGTTGATGAAATTGGCCGGAAATAGTGAAACCAGGCTTTTCGTGTTGGTTATGCTTGTTACATCGCTTATGGGCGCTTTTGTGAGCAATACCGGTACAGTTGCTATAATGATACCTATTGTGGTGAGTATGGCCATGAGCGTGAAAATGAATCCAAGCCGTTTGCTTATGCCACTTGCGTTTGCCAGTAGTATGAGTGGTATGATGACACTTATTGGTACACCTCCTAACCTTGTTATCAATGAGGAACTTATAAAGAACTCTGAAAATTTGAAACAGTTGGGTTTGGCTGGTGAATATGCCGATGGTCTTGGCTTCTTTACATTTCTTCCTGTTGGTATCATATGCGTTTTGGTCGGAACATTGCTGTTGTTGCCGCTTAGCAAGAAATTTCTTTCAAAGCCTGGTGCTTTGAGTGGCGAGAGTGCAAGTCGTGGTAAATCACTAAAGTCGCTCGTAAAGGAGTATGGTATTGCAAATAATCTTTGTCGTGTACAGGTAAATGCCGATTCTCTTGTTGTCGGTAAAATGATTGGAGAAATCAATATTCGCAAGAATTACAGTCTGAATATAATTGAGGTGCGTCACCTGGAACGTAACCAGCGCAATCTGCTTGTAAAGAATGTTGTTCAGAAGGCTGCCGATTCCGATACTATTCTTCGTGTAGATGATGTATTGTATATATCGGGCAGTATGGAAATTGTAAAGGTTTTTGCCGAAAAATATAAACTTGAGATTCTTCCCGATACAGATTCTGCAAATAGTGGCAATCTGGATTTCTACGATATTGGTGTTGCCGAGATTGTTGTCTTGTCATCGTCGTCGGTGGTCAACAAAACAATCCGCGAGGTTGAGTTCCGTTCAAAATACAATGTAAGTGTATTGGGAATATGCCGAAAGAATAAGTATATATTGCAGGGTATTGCTGATGAGACCATACATACCGGTGATGTGCTGTTGGTTCAGGGTACATGGGACAATATTGCAGCTCTGGAGAAAGAGAATACCGAATGGATTGTAGTAGGTCGCCCATTGGAAGAGGCTGCTAAGGTTACTTTGGATTACAAGGCGCCGGTTGCTGCAATGATTATGTTGGGTATGATTGCTGTAATGGTGTTCGATTTCATTCCAGTAGAACCTGTTACAGCTGTTATGGTTGCAGGTCTGCTCATGGTGCTTACCGGTTGTTTCCGTAATGTTGAGGCTGCGTACAAGACTATAAACTGGGAAAGTGTAGTTCTTATTGCGGCAATGATGCCTATGTCTACGGCTCTTGAAAAGACTGGAGCTTCGGCTTGGATTTCTAATTCGCTCGTTTCTGTTCTTGGTGGCTACGGTCCGATATTGCTCATGGCGGGTATATACTTTACAACATCTTTTATGACTATGTTTATCAGCAATACGGCTACAGCTGTGCTTATGGCGCCGATTGCAATGAGCAGCGCATTGCAGATAGGGGTAAGTCCGGTGCCATTCCTGTTTGCTGTGACATTGGGAGCGAGTCTTTGTTTTGCTTCACCATTCTCAACCCCGCCAAATGCGCTTGTAATGCCTGCCGGTCAGTATAAATTCTCCGATTATGTAAAGGTGGGTCTGCCGTTGCAGATAATACTGGGAATTGTAATGATATTCCTATTGCCTTTGCTGTTCCCGTTCTAAATATTGAAACATGCAATAAAAAACTGTCATTTTTTCTTCTTTTTGAGTAAAAAGAGTAATTTTGTCAGCGTAAAAGGGTAGTAGTATGAATGTGGTAGAAGTACAGAAAGCTAAGCAGGAGTTTGGTATTGTAGGAAATGATGCAGCATTGCTCAGGGCTATCGATACTGCCATTCAGGTTGCAAAAACGGATCTTACAATACTTATAACAGGTGAGAGCGGAGTGGGAAAGGAGTTCTTTCCTAAAATAATACACAAGAATAGTGTGCGCAAACACGGCAAATATATAGCTGTAAACTGTGGAGCAATTCCCGAAGGTACTATTGATTCTGAGCTTTTCGGACATGTGAAAGGTGCATTTACCGGTGCTGTGAATGAGCGCAAGGGTTACTTCAGCGAAGCTAATGGTGGAACAATTTTTTTGGACGAAGTTGCTGAACTTCCTCTCTCTACACAAGCCAGGCTGTTGCGTGTTCTTGAGAATGGCGAGTTCTTGCGTGTGGGCTCGTCCGATGTTGAAAAGACAGATGTCCGCATTGTATGCGCGACAAACGTAGACCTTCCCGAGGCTATTGCGGCCGGGCGTTTTCGTGAGGACCTGTACTATCGTCTGAATACAGTTCCTATAAATGTGCCACCCTTGCGCAAGCGTGGAGAGGATGTCGTGCTGCTGTTCAAGAAATTCTGCATGGATTTTGCTGCCAAATATCGTGTGCCAAAGGTGCAACTCGATGATGGCGCCAAGGCTGCAATTATGGCTTATGAATGGCCGGGTAATATACGTCAACTAAAAAATGTTGCCGAACAGGTTTCCATTCTTGAACTGAATAGGGATGTTTGCGGTGATGTCATGCGTGGATATCTGCCTGCACAACAGAAAAATAATCTTCCAATGTTTGCCGGTACACAGAATGGTGGTGGCAAGACGTTTGAAAGCGAACGCGAGATACTGTATAGTGTGCTGTTCGATATGCGCCGGGATATAACCGAACTTAAGAAACAGATAGAGAGTATGCGTGAATCACATGTGAAGGCAGACGCAACGGTCTCTTACTACGAACCCTCTGATGATCTTCCTGTTGTGCAACATCAGGTTCAGTCTTCTTATAGATTACATTCACCCCAGGGTGTTTTTGAACCTGCAACAAATGTTGTGGAAGAGTATGTAGAGGAGACGCTTTCACTTGATGATGTGGAGAAGAAAACTATATTGGCTGCTCTTGAAAGGAATCGTGGAAAACGACGCAATGCAGCCAAGGAATTGAATATATCGGAACGTACGTTGTATAGAAAAATTAAGGAGTATGGCATTGAATAAGGTTATTGCCTCAACAAGACTGCTTTATGTGCTGCTTGTTTTGTTTGTGCTTGCAGGTTGCACTGTAAGCTATAAGTTTACTGGTGCATCAATAGATTATACAAAAGTAAAGACAATCTCTTTTGCTCAGTTCCAGAACCGTGCTCCTTATCAGTGGGGCCCGATGGCTACTATGTTCAATGAAGCGCTGGTAGATATGTTTGTCCAGCAGACAAAGCTGCAGCAGGTTGAACGTGGTGGTGATTTGCAGTTTGATGGCGAGATTACGTCATATGACCAGTTCAATAAGTCGATATCATCGGATGGATATTCTTCTATGGTGCAGCTTAAAATGACTGTGAATGTCCGCTTTACCAACAATAAGAATCACGATGAGGATTTTGAGCGTCAGTTCAGTGCTACCCGTGACTTCGACGCTACCCAGCCGTTGGACTCAGTGCAGGAAGAGTTGGTTTCTCAAATGATAAAGGAAATTGTAGAAGCTGTGTTCAATGCGGCTGTTGCTAACTGGTAATAATGGAGAACCTGTCTTTTTATATAGCGCACCCTGATAAACTTAACAGGGATACTTTGTATGAGTTGCGTCTGTTGGTCCGTAAATATCCTTTCTTTGATGTTGCCAGACTGCTGATGTTGAAAAATCTCTTCCTGTTGCATGATATTGAATTTGGCAAGGAAATGAGGCGTGCTGCTCTTTATCTGAAAAGCCGTCGCCCGTTGTTTGAGATTATGTCGGGATACGGAGAGGCTGTTTCTGGTGATGACTCGACAGAGGATGTTCCTGTTGACAGGACAATGGCGCTTATAGATGCATTTCTGGATACTTTGCCTGCCGATAGTTTTTCGCTTGAAGCCGAAGGAGCGGCTGCAGTAGATTATGTGTCGGCTTATTTGAAGAGTGGCTCTGCTGAAAAAATGCAGGAAGAAGTGCCTGCATTGCGTGGTCAAAGTCTTATAGATAGTTTCTTGTCCGGTGAGAATGAACATATAACTCTGGATTTGAAGTCAGAGGTAGAGACGGCTGCAGAATCTCCTGTAGAAAATGTAAATGTTCAACCAGAGCCATCTTTCTTTACTGAAACTCTTGCCTCAATATATATAAAACAGGGAAAATATGAGAAGGCTTTGGAAATTATTGAGCGATTATGTTTGGAATATCCGAATAAAAATCGTTACTTTGCAGACCAAATAAGATTTTTGGAAAAAATAATAAAATATACAAAAAGATAACAATATGTATTTGCTTTGTGTTTCACTTATAGTGTTGGTGTCAATTCTAATGTGTCTTATAGTGCTTATCCAGAACTCAAAAGGTGGTGGATTGGCTGCAGGTTTCTCATCTTCAAACCAGATTATGGGTGTGAGAAAAACTACCGACTTCCTTGAGAAGGCAACTTGGACACTTGCTGTGTTTATGGTTGTTTTGAGCGTGTTTGCTGCATACGCGCTTTAATTAAGACTTAAGTTAGAACGTGACAATTTTTTTATAGCCGGCCTTTAAGGTCGGCTTTTTGTCGTTTATGGAAATCGGGTGTACTATGCTACTTTCTTGTGAAAAAATGGCTTCTGTCAATTGATTATAAGTTTTTTTACCTATTTTTGCAATAATACATTTAACGTTGTGTAGAGTGTAAATATAAATAACTAATGATATGAAATTTTTATCGAATCTGCTGATATCAGTGCTTATGCTTTTGCCATTATGTCAGGTCAAGGCTGGTATTAGTTCTTCTTTTGATGGCGGTGTTTACCGTTTGGTAAATGTGGCAACAGGCAAGGCTGTGTCAACAGGTGGTGCAACCAGACATAATGCATACATGACAGTAGAAACTGTCAATGCAGAGTCTGCAGCACAGGAGTGGACTTTTGTAGGCTTGTCCGACAAAGAACCTCTGTATGCAATGTATAACTCTTCAACAGGACTTGCTGCCGATATGGCCCTTTCTTCGGGCACTCCAGGCAAGTTGCTTCTTTGGGAGGCTACATGTACCGACAATCAGTCTTTTCGTATAAATGTCATCAATGAAGCCGAGAGTATTGTGCAGCTACTATGTAAAAGTGATAACTCTCTTGTGCTGAATGTACAGAATGACGGCTCTCTTAAAGTGGAAAGTGGGGCAACCGGTGAAACCACACATTTTGTCCTACAGTACATAAAGAGTGAGCCGGTGGTCAATCTTCCTATTATAGGCAGGTATTTTATAATAAAGGATGCTGCCACCGGGCTTGCGCTCAATACACGTGGCAATAATGCAAACAATGGCAGAATATACCTTGACGAGTATAAAGAAAGTGGAAAGGAAAACTTTGTATGGCAGTTGCGTCGTACAGCAACCGGTGTAGAGTATTGTCAGCTTTATGGTCCTTATTTTGGAAAGGCGATAGATTTTGCACTCGGCGGTAAGAATTACCCTCTGTTGTGGGATGCTTCTTATAGCAATGATAACCAGAAGGCTTATTTTGTTCCACAGGAAGGACGTAAGGGAATATACAAATTACGTGCAAGTAAAAATGGTTGGCACTATCTATCCTATTCAAATGGAGAGTTGACCATGGTGACATCTTATGACCAAGGTACTGATTTTATTCTGGAGTCAATAGAGGCCGATGATGTTCCAATGGCAAATGTATGGGAGGATGAAACTTTCTTTGGTCAGAATAAGGAAAATGGTCGTGCTACATATATACCCTATGAATCGGTTGCCCGTATGAAGGCCGATAAAAGGTATGAATTCCCTTGGATTGACCCTGTAAATGCCGAGTTTGTGAGCCTTAATGGCGTGTGGAATATGAAATGGGTTGAAAAAGTTGAAAATCGTCCGGGTAAGAATGATTTCTGGGGCGATGATGTGGACGTTGCTGCATGGGATACAATCAGTGTGCCTTCGTGTCTTGAGATGAAAGGTTATGGAGACCCCCTTTATATTAATGTGAACTACCCGTTCAAGAACAATCCTCCTTTGATTCAAATGAAGGATGGTTTGCTTAACTCTGTTGCTTCTTATCGCAGGGAGTTTGAACTGCCGGCTAACTGGGATGATAAGCGTATATTCCTGCATTTTGACGGTATATACGGTGCTGCTTTTGTGTGGGTGAACGGTGTGTATGTAGGATATACTCAAAGTGGAAATAATGATGCTGAATTTGATGTGACAGCCAATGTGCGCCAGGGAGTGAACAATGTATGTGTTCAGGTAATACGTTGGAGTGACGCTTCTTATCTCGAAGGTCAGGATATGTGGCACATGAGCGGAATACATCGCGATGTTTATCTTTTTGCGACACCAAAAACTTTTGTTCGCGACCACTACATAACAAGTTCTCTCAATGCGTCCTCAGGATATACATCCGGTTCCATGAATGTTGCTATTGAGGTGGATAACCGTGATGCAATGGAGGAAAGAAAAACCGTTGAGGTAACTCTTGTCTCTCCCGAGGGTGTTGAGGTTGCCGGGAAAACTGCAGATTTTGTTTTTGCGGACGGAGAAAAGCTAAAGAATGACAATATTGTTTTTGACGGATTGGCAGATTTGTTACCTTGGACTGCCGAAACTCCCAATCTCTATACTGTTATTGTTGCTCAAAAGGACTCCGAAGGTAACGAGGAACATGTATTCTCTACAAAGTATGGTTTCCGTAATATTGAGATAAAGAGTGGATTGGTGTATATAAATGGGGAGGCTGTACTTTTCAAAGGTGCAAACTTGCAGGATACCCATCCCGTAACAGGACGCTCTGTCGATATCGCAACAATGTTGCACGATATAAAGATTATGAAACAGGCGAATATGAATACTGTCCGCACAAGTCACTATCCACGCCAGGCCAAAATGAATGCAATGTTCGATTACTATGGACTCTATTGTATGGATGAGGCCGATGTCGAGTGCCACTTCAGCTGGGAGAGTGGTGGTGAGAATGGTGGTATCACAAATGTGGAGAGTTGGCGCGCGCAGTATATCGATCGCACTGAACGTATGGTTTATCGCGACCGTAACTTCCCCTCAATAATATTCTGGTCGCTTGGTAATGAGAGTGGCGGTGGTGAGAACTTCCGATATACTTATTCCGCAACACGTGCTCTTGATCCACGACCAATACATTACGAAGGAGCTTCGCGTGCAGGAACAGCCCATACCGATATCTGGTCCGAGATGTATCCTACAGTGAGCGAAGTCATTTCACGTTGTACAGCCAACGCAAAACAGCAGCCATACTTCATGTGTGAATATGCACATGCTATGGGCAACGGTGTAGGTAACTTGCAGGAGTATTGGGAGGCTATTGAGGACAGCAAGTATGGTATAGGTGGTTGTATCTGGGATTGGGCCGATCAGTCAATCTATTCTGCCGACGATATAAAGAACGGTAATTTCAATGTTGAAGGAAACAACAAGTACCGTACAGGATATGATTTCCCCGGACCTCATCAGGGTAACTTTGTCAACAATGGTCTCGTTGCCGGTGACCGTGCATGGAGTCCCGAACTTACCGAAGTGAAGAATGTATACAAGTATATCAAATTCCTGTCGTTCAATGCTCCAAACAGGTTGTTGACAATAAAGAACTGCTACGATTTCATATCTCTGGATATGTTCTATCTAAAATACGCTGTTCTTGAGAATGGTGTGGAGGTGGAGAACGGAGTTGTGGAAATCCCTGCTGTGGCTCCCAATGCTCAGGCAACCTTGGAAATCCCTTATTCAACATCCTATGCAACAGACGAGGAGGTAATGCTAAATGTAGAGGTTTGTCACAAGACTGCCCAGTCATGGGTTGCCGAAGGATATTCTATAGCAACATCTCAATTTACGTTAGTTGAGAAAGCGCCAGCAATACCTGTCGTTGAATCTGCCGGAGCAGTAACTCTTGAAAACAGTGCAGCCGGCAAGGTCGTGAAAGGCGATGGCTGGAGTGTGGAGTTTGCAGCAAACGGAACATTACGTTCATGGGTTGTCAATGGCAATGATATGCTTGTCGAGGGCCCAGAATACAGCAATTACCGTTGGATTGAGAATGACGGTCCCAACGAAAGCCTCAACAATTATTCCGACGCGAATGGAATATCATCAAAGAGTGCAACATTCTCGTTGGCCGAAGATGCCAAGAGCGCAACAGTTAAGGTGAATGCAAGTGGTCGTAACTGCAGTTATGTATTTGAGTATACAATCTTTGGTAATGGAGCAATACTGCTCGATACAAAGTATACCATAAATATAAAGAATGTCCGTCGTGTCGGTTTGTCTATGGCATTCCCCGCAGGCATGGAGCAGGTTGAATATTATGCACGAGGTCCATGGGAAAACTACATTGACCGTCAGAGTGCGTCGTTGCTCGGACGTTACAAAACTACTGTTACCGATATGTTTGAACCGTATCCCAAACCACAGAGTATGGCAAACCGTGAGGGATTGCGCGACTTGACGCTTGTGAATCCATCAACAGGTGCTGGATTAAAAGTGTATGCCGAGGGCGAGGTTGCTTTCTCACTCCTGCACTACACCGATACACAGCTGAAGAATGCTTCGCATACATGGGAACTCACTCCGGGCGATGTATATGCTCATTTCGATGCTCTGCAGACAGGTCTTGGCAATGGAAGCTGCGGACAAGGAACCGGAACACTTGAAAAGTATAAAATTCCATCATCGGGAACAAAGGGATATAAGTTGCTGTTCGTTCCATTGGGAGCCGATGATACAGGTATGGACTCTGTTGTGGCCGACAGATTGTATCTCAAGGTGGTTGCCGGAGCTTTGGTTTGTACAGGAAATATAAATGCAGGAACAGAACTTTCGCTCTATAACATGGGAGGAGTGCAGGTGGCGACTTCGACAGCCGCTACTGACTGTGGCTCTGTAACAGTTTCTGTTGCTGGGCAACCACACGGCTCGTATATGTTGGTTGTGAAGAGCAATGACAGCAATACTGTATATAAAGTGGTGCTGTGACAAATGTGAATAATTGCAAACAGGAAGGGAGAGACTCATAAGTGCTCTCCCTTTTTTGTTTATACTTTCGGAAAAAGATGTTATCTTCGCAATGTTAAATGTAGACTATGATTGACTATTCTGTTTTCAAAGATAAAAAGGCAATATATTATACACTGGGTTGTAAATTGAATTTCTCCGAGACTGCAACCATAGAACGTCAGCTTCAGGAGGCCGGTATCCGTACTGCACGTCGTGGCGAGAAAGCCGATATATGTGTAGTTAACAGTTGTGCGGTAACCCAGGAGGCCGAGAAAAAATGTCGTCAGGCTATTCATAAGCTTGTTCGTCAGCACCCCGGTGCCTTTGTTGTGGTGACAGGATGTTATGCCCAGTTGTCGGCCGAGAAACTCTCAAAGGAGATTGGAGTTGATGTGGTCTTGGGTATACACAAGAAGGGTAGTGTGCTGGAACACCTTGGCAATCTCATAAAGCATGAGAGTGGAGGCGAATGGTATACAATGCCCACAAAGGATGTACGCAACTTTGTGCACTCATGTTCACGTGGTGACCGTACACGCTATTTTCTTAAGGTTCAGGATGGTTGTGATTATTTCTGTACATACTGTACCATTCCTTTTGCGCGTGGTCGTAGCCGTAATCCTTTAGTGTCGGAACTTGTAGAACAGGCTTCGAAAGCGGCAACCGAAGGTGGAAAGGAGATTGTGATAACAGGTGTCAATATCGGTGATTTCGGTAAAACTACAGGTGAGAGTTTTCTCTCCCTTGTAAAGGCTCTTGATGGTGTGGATGGAATATCCCGTTACAGAATATCGTCGATTGAGCCGAATCTGTTGACCGACGAGATTATAGACTACGTTTCAGCTTCACGCGCTTTCATGCCTCATTTTCATATTCCATTGCAGGCTGGTAGTGACGAGGTTCTTAAATTAATGCATCGCCGTTATGATACGTCGTTGTTTGCGGCAAAGATAGCAAAGGTACGTCAGGTCATTCCCAATGCCTTTATTGGTGTAGATGTCATTGTGGGAACACGTGGCGAGAGTGAGGAACTTTTTGAAAAGGCCTATAGCTTTATAAAAGGACTTGACATTTCCCAACTGCATGTGTTCAGTTACTCGGAGCGTCCGGGTACACAGGCACTCAAAATAGAAGGTTCTGTTTCGCCTGCCGAAAAACATCGCCGCAGTCAGTTGCTTATAGCCTTAAGCGAGGAAAAGCGCATTGCGTTCTATGAACGCCATATAGGCAAGGAGGCTGTGGTTCTGTTCGAGAAACCACGTACGGGAATGCCGATGGGCGGATTTACATCAAACTACATAAGAGTAGAGGCAACCCCCGATTCTTCTTTGGTGAACACTCTTGTTCGTGTGCGCCTTGGCGGTTTCAACGAGGACAAGTCGGCACTGCTTATAAGTGAAATCCTTGGAGCTGCAGAATAATGTCATGAACAGGATTGCGGTTGTTATATTGAACTATAACGGTGCGCAGATGTTGCGCGATTTCTTGCCTCTGGTGGTAGAATATACACCCGAGGCCGATATCTATGTGGCCGATAATGCCTCTACCGATGATTCTGTATCTGTTATCAGACAGTTCTCGTCTGTACATATGATTGAACTTGACCGCAACTATGGTTTTGCAGGTGGATACAATAAAGCCCTAAAACAGGTTGACTCTGAGTACTATCTGTTGCTGAACTCTGATGTAGAGGTTACTTCCGGGTGGCTATCTTCAATGTTGCTTTTTATGGACAGCAATCCGGTTACAGTGGCATGCCAACCTAAAATTCTTGATTATAAATGTAAGTCAGACTTCGAGTATGCAGGAGCTTCGGGTGGTTTTATCGATAAGTATGGTTATCCATATTGCCGCGGGCGTCTTTTCGATACTCTTGAAACCGATAATGGACAATACGACACTCCATGCAGTGTGTTCTGGGCTTCGGGTGCAGCGCTTATGGTTCGCTCTGCTGCCTATTGGAATGCCGGTGGACTTGATGAGCAGTTCTTTGCCCACATGGAGGAAATAGACCTATGTTGGCGTATGCTGGCACGTGGAGGTGAAATATATGTTGTTCCACAAAGTGTTGTTTACCATGTTGGAGGTGCAACTCTCAGCAAGAGCAATCCGCGTAAGACATTTCTTAACTTCAGGAACAATTTGTTGATGTTGTACAAGAATTTGCCCGATGACGAGTTGCGTAGTGTCATGCGTGTACGCTCCTTGTTGGATTATGTTGCCGCATTCAAGTTCCTGTTATCGGGTGAGTGGGGGAATTTCAAGGCTGTTCTATCGGCAAGGCGCGAGTACAAGGGGATGCGTAAGGGATATGCAACCGTGCGTGAGGAGAATATGGCAGCTACAGTGTCGTGTAATATAGCCACTCGTGCCGCCTTCTCAATATTGTGGCAATACTATGTAAAAGGGAAAAAGAAATTTTCGCAACTTGAAAATAAATGATTATTATGGAACCAGCACTATATCTTATACCAGTCACTTTGGGCGACACTGCCATCGATAAGGTTCTGCCAGGGTACAATAGTGAAGTAATAGCTTCAATACGTCACTTTATTGTTGAGGATGTACGCTCGGCAAGGCGTTTCCTGCGCAAGGTACATCCTCAGTTCGATATTGACGGTTCACAGTTCTATGAACTGAACAAGCATACAGCTCCCGAGGCTGTTGTCGGCTATCTCAAGCCTTTGCTGGCAGGAAACCCGGTAGGTGTCATATCCGAGGCCGGATGTCCGGCTGTTGCCGATCCCGGTGCCGATGTTGTCGCTATTGCCCAGCGCAAGGGGTTGAAGGTGGTTCCGCTCGTTGGTCCTTCAAGTATTATCCTTTCGGTTATGGCTTCGGGTTTCAATGGTCAGAGTTTTGCATTTAATGGATATTTGCCGGTGAAAACCGATGAACGTATAAAAGCGTTGCGTAAATTCGAACAACGTATATACAACGAGGAGCAGACACAACTTTTTATTGAGACACCGTACCGCAATGGAAAGATGATTGAGGATATCCTTACGCATTGTCGTCCCCAGACAAAACTGTGTATTGCAGCCAATCTTACATGTGATGATGAGTTTGCTCAGACCCGCACTGTCAAGGAGTGGAAAGGCCGCGTTCCCGACCTCTCCAAGATACCTTGTATCTTCCTTCTGTATAAGTAAAAACCGGAATGTATAGTTAATGACCGCGGTCTTCGGCAACATGCGTGGCAAAAGGTCGCGCGTAGCACGGATTTGTTCGTGCCGCGCGGGTTGCCGTAGACGCATGTTGTCAAAGCTACAATTCCCGACCCCTCCAAGATACCTTGTATCTTTCTTCTTTATAAGTAAAGACAGGAATATATAGTTAATGACCGCGGTCTTCGGCAACATGCGTGGCAAAAGGTCGCGCGTAGCACGGATTTGTTCGTGCCGCGCGGGTTGCCGTAGACGCATGTTGTCAAAGTAGCAGTTCCCAGCCTGTAAAACAGGCTCTTCTTCTACTCACTGGCTGTTTTTGCTTTTAAAACCTCCTGAAGCCTGAACATCTCGTCTCTATACTGTGCCGCTTCAATGAACTCCATTTTTTCAGCAGCTTTCTGCATTAGCTGTCGTGTACGTTCTATGCTCTTTTCAAGCTGCTGCACACTCATATACTCTACAATTGGATCACATGCTATTGCAGGCTGTTCGTCGTGGTTGCTGTAAAGTGCCACGCTCTTTCCGCTTTCCCTGCGTTCCTGGGCCAGAGCATTAGTAATCTCTTTCTTTATCTGTGTTGGAGTAATGTTGTTCTCTATGTTGTAACGCATTTGTTTTTCGCGTCGGCGGTTTGTCTCATCAATTGTACGTTTCATACTGTCGGTAATCTTGTCGGCATAGAATATTACCAATCCGTTTACATTTCGTGCAGCACGTCCAGCGGTCTGTGTCAATGAGCGGTGGCTGCGCAGGAACCCCTCCTTGTCGGCATCAAGTATCGCAACCAATGAAACCTCGGGCAGGTCAAGGCCTTCGCGCAGCAGGTTTACTCCTATGAGAACATCATACAATCCTTCGCGCAGGTCTGTCATTATCTGTATACGGTCAAGTGTGTCCACATCACTGTGGATATAGTTACACCTTACTCCGTTTTTCTGCAGATAATCTGTAAGCTCTTCGGCCATGCGTTTGGTAAGTGTTGTCACAAGCACGCGCTCTTCCCTTTCTACACGCAACTGTATCTCTTCCATGAGGTCGTCTACCTGATTGGCGATGGGGCGCACCTCTATTATGGGGTCTAGCAGTCCTGTAGGGCGTATGACCTGTTCTACCACAACACCTTCACTCTTGTCCAGCTCATAGTCGGCGGGCGTAGCGCTCACATATATAGTCTGTGGTGTCAGTGCTTCGAACTCTTCGAACTTTAGAGGTCTGTTGTCGAATGCCGCCGGCAGTCTGAAACCGAACTCAACAAGGTTGTTCTTGCGCGCGCGGTCTCCGCCGTACATTGCATGTATCTGTGGCACACTAACGTGGCTTTCGTCTATTATAAGGAGAAAATCCTTAGGGAAAAAGTCGAGCAGGCAGTAAGGTCTTGTTCCCGGTTCCCTGCCATCGAAATAGCGTGAGTAGTTTTCTATGCCCGAGCAGTGACCCAGTTCGCGTAGCATTTCAATATCGTATGTCACGCGCTCGTGTAGCCTTTTGGCCTCAAGCGGTCTGCCAATTTCGCAGAAGTACTCTTCTCTGTTGGTCAGGTCTTTTTCAATCTCATATATCGCTCTCTCTGTACTCTCCTTTGTTGTCATGAACAGGTTGGCGGGGTAAATCTTGTAATCATCGAACGTTGCAATGCGCACTCCTGTGACGCTGTCAATCTCTTCAATGCTGTCAATGTCATCATCCCAGAATATTATGCGCAGTACGTGGTCGCTGTATGCAAGGCTTACCTCTACGGTGTCTCCCTTGACACGGAAGTTGCCACGTGAAAGGTCAACATCATTACGTGTATAAAGGCTTCCAACCAACTTGCGCAGGAAAACATTGCGGTCAATCTTGTCGCCTACCTTTACCTCAATTACATTGTTGTAGAAATCGCTTGGGTTACCCATACCATATATGCAAGAGACCGATGATATTACAACAACATCCTTGCGCCCCGACAGCAGTGCCGATGTAGCAGCAAGACGTAGTTTGTCAATTTCGTCATTTATGGCAAGATCCTTCTCAATATATGTGTCGCTTGATGGGATATATGCCTCGGGCTGGTAGTAATCGTAGTATGATACGTAGTATTCTACCGCATTCTCGGGGAAGAATGACTTGAACTCGTTGTATAACTGTGCTGCAAGTGTCTTGTTGTGGCTCAGTATCAGGGTCGGACGGCTTATCTCCTTTATTACGTTTGCCATGGTAAATGTCTTTCCCGATCCTGTCACACCCAATAGTGTCTGTGCTGGAATACCATTGTTTATGCCCTCTACAAGTTGTGCGATAGCCTCGGGCTGGTCACCCATAGGCGCATAGTCTGATACAAGTTTGAATTTCATGTGACGTTATTCTAAAAAGTCGAACCGCGAATATACGAAATTTTATTCAAGTAACAAATCTGCTCTAATGTCAAAAATAGTATGTTTAAGTAAATTTATTGTATTTTATTGTTAAGAAAATATCCTGTAAAATTGTAAAGTATCTGGCAAGTGGCTATCTTTGAACTAAATCTCTTTGTATGGTACGGAATTAATAATTTATAAAGACTATAATATGAGAAAATTCTTTTACACATTGCTGTTTGGCCTGCTGTTGCCTGCTATGGCGCTGGCCGACAATCCTCCTCTCATGGGATGGAGCTC
>JAFZFM010000032.1 GCA_017555865.1 Bacteroidaceae bacterium | reverse complement strand
GGCTGCAAAGGGTAACCCTGGTGTTGCCGGCGTAATCAAGCAGACAAAGAATACTATCGGTTATGTAGGCTCGGAGTATGCCTTTGCACAGAAGATTGCATACGCAAAAATCCAGAACCAGCGTGGAGAAATTGTTGAACCTACTGCGGCAAGTATTTCAGCAGCCGCTTCGGGAGAGATTCCTGCGGACACACGTTGCTCAATCACAAACTCTGATGCAGCAGGTGCATATCCTATCTCAACCTTCACTTGGATGATCATCTACAAGGAGCAGAACTACTCCGGCCGCTCAAAAGAGCAGGCTGTGGCAACACTCGACTTGCTGAAGTACATCCTCTCTGACGAGGCACAGAAGATTACCTCTGAGGTACACTACGCACCGCTTCCAGCAAAGGTAAAGGAGTTGAGCCTTGAAAATCTGAAGAGTGTTACATATAATGGAACTGCCATAATGCAATAATGTATCATGAATGATAAAATATATAGAGTTGTATTATTTATAGCAGCACTTATAATGCCTATAGTGTGCGGGGGCGTTGTCTACGCCCTCGTCACTGACGCATACGACGCGTTTGAACATTTCGGTTTCTTCAAGTTTCTCATCTCATCCGAGTGGAGCTATACCGAAGGTGCCGAGCAGTATGGCGCGTTACCGTTCATTACAGGTACGCTGATGACAACACTTTTGGCATTAATCTTCTGTATCCCCTTTTCACTTCCTGTAGCATTGTTCGTGGGAGAATACTTCAAGGGTACAAAGATAGCTGCTGTGCTGAGTACTGTCACCGATTTGTTGGCCGGTATTCCTTCAATTATCTATGGCCTGTGGGGATTCTACACCTTGCGCCCTATAATAATGGAACTGAACATATCGCCACAAGGCTCGGGTATTCTCACTGCTTCGTTGGTCCTGGCAATTATGATTATTCCTTATGCAGCGTCGCTGAGTGCCGAGTTTATAAAGATGGTGCCGAATGATCTTAAAGAGGGTGCATACAGCCTTGGAGCAACACGTGCCGAGGTTATCCGCAAAGTAGTATTCCCTGTTGCGGGTTCTGGAATATTCTCATCGTATGTATTGGCGATAGGTCGTGCTTTGGGCGAGACTATGACCGTGACAATGCTCATAGGCAATACAAACAATATCCCCGATTCCATTACCTCCACCGGAAACTCAATGGCGTCAATAATTGCCAACCAATTCGGTGAGGCTGATGGTCTGCGACTCTCATCACTCATTGCCATTGGCTTGATACTATTCCTTATAACAGCAGCAATAAACATGGTGGGAAAGATAATGATTCAACGAGCAAGAATATCTTGATCTATGACTACATTCAAAATAAAAAATCGTTTGGCAAAGGACAAACTTATGTTGTGGGGTATCTGTCTTTTTGCAACTCTTACAGCAGTTCCCCTGCTTGCCATTTTGGGAGAAGTCCTACAGCGTGGGTATGACCAACTGTCGTGGTCGTTCTTTACCGAGCCTACCCCCACAGCCTATAAGGCCATGAAAGCTATCGAGGCTGGTGAGCCTATCCCGGGAGGTATTGCAAATGGTATTATCGGTACAATGATAATGCTAGGCATGGCTGTTGTTGTGGCCGTTCCTGTAGGTATCTTGTGCGGTGCGTTCCTGGCCGAGAACAGCAAGAAGCGTTTCTCCCAGATGGTAAGTTACTTGACCGACCTATTACAAGGTACACCATCGGTGATTATCGGAATTATTACCTACATTTGGGTTGTTGTGCCAATGAAGGGTTACTCGGCCATTGCCGGTAGTGTAGCCCTCTGTATCATGATGTTACCGCTCATTATACGATCTACCGAAGAGACTCTTAAAATTCTCCCAACATCGCTCAAGGAAGCGGGGTTGGCTTTGGGTGGCAACAAGGCGCGTGTCATGCTCAAAGTACAGTTGCCTGCTGCTTTTGGCGGAATTTTTACAGGTGTTCTGCTCGCTATCTCACGAGTAATTGGCGAAACGGCACCATTGATGTTTACAGCACTTGGCTGCTCGCTTATCCGTTTCTCTATCGACAAGCCAATCTCGGCAGTACCATTGCTTATATGGGAGTTCTTCAACGACCCTAATCTACAAGAGCTCATTTGGGGCGCTTCGCTCTTCCTCTTGTTATTCGTACTCACTTTGAATATACTATCTAAATACTTAGCAAAGAAATGGAATCAGTAAAACCTATATTGGAGTTCAAGAAAACTTGTGTATCATATACCAAGCAGACAATGGCGGTGAAGTATGTCTCTGCTGCAATCGAGAGAAATACAATCACTGCAATTATGGGGCCTTCAGGCTGTGGCAAATCAACGCTTTTGCGTGCCGTAAACCTTATGCACAATCTGTACGATAATATTCGTGTCGATGGTGAAATTTTGCTCAATGGCGATAATATCCTCTCTATGGAACCCATCGATGTGCGTCGCCGTGTAGGTATGGTATTCCAGCGCCCTGCGCCGTTCCCCACAATGAGTATCTACGACAATGTGCTTTCGGGCTTTGCTCTTAACGGTATCAAACTTTCAAAAGCCGAGAAGGATGCCACCGTAGAGCGTTGCTTGCGTAGTGTGGCCCTTTGGGATGAGGTGAAGGATGTACTCAACAAGAAGGGAACATTCCTTTCGGGTGGTCAGCAACAGCGTCTGTGCATAGCCCGTGCCTTGGCAATGAAGCCCGATGTATTGTTGATGGACGAGCCTACATCGGCTCTCGACCCCATTGCAACAAAACATATCGAAGAACTTTTATTGGAGTTGCAGAAGGAGGTTACCATCCTTATTGTTACTCATAATATGGGACAGGCAAAGCGTATATCTTCAATGTCCATGTTTATGTACTTGGGTGAACTCGTTGAGTACGGTGATACCGGAACAATGTTCTCCAACCCGTCTGATGAACGCACAAAAGCTTATTTGACTGGTATGATGGGATAATGTTTCCTTTTGTGTATGCAAATCTTTTTATAATTTTGCCATATCGTTAGGGCATGTTGTTTATAATATATGCTATGCTTTTTAGGTATGTTTAAATAAATTCGATATGGAAGAAAGAATAGAAAAAGCAATATCACTGTTCAAGGAGGGATATAATTGCAGTCAGGCTGTTGTAGGTGCTTTTGCCGACATGTATGGTTTTACGCCGGAGCAGGCATTCCGAATGTCGGCTTCGTTTGGTGGAGGTATAGGACGTATGCGTCAGACTTGTGGTGCAGCTTGTGGCCTTTTTATGCTTGCGGGTCTTGAAACAGGTTGTACCGAAGGAAAAGACCGCGAGGGTAAGGAGGCCAACTATAAGGTTGTTCAACAACTTGCTGAGGAGTTCAAAAAACGAAATGGCTCACTTATCTGTGCCGAGCTTTTGGGGCTTGCCAAAAGTGCACCCACTCCACCCTCGCCCGAGGTTCGCAGTGTCGAATATTACAAGAAACGTCCTTGTGTAAAAATGGTTGAAGAGGCTGCGCGGATATGGTGTGAATTTATTGCTTCGCATGAGAAAACTGTTGAGCGATAATTGACTAAATTGTTGATTTTTTATAAAAAATATTTAAAACAGATTGAAAATCACCGATTTTTTGTTTGTCGTATTAAAAAAAATATTGTACCTTTGCACCCGAATTTAAAAAACAGGGTTTTTTTGAAGCTAAAACATTTGTTTTCAATTCCTAAGATAATTTTTACGTAGAATTTAAATAATAGAGAATTATGATTGAAAATGCAGGTGCATTTGCAGGCCGTATCTGGACTGCTTTGAATGAGACAGAGGGTCTCACACTTAAAGAGATTAAGACAAAGGCTAAGTTGAAAGAGAAGGAACTCTACCTTGGTTTGGGTTGGTTGCTTCGTGAGGACAAGATCTTCTCTTGCGTAGCAGGTGAGGAGGAAATCTTTGCTCTTAAGTAATTGAACAATCCGTTTGATTGACATATAAAAGATGGTCGGCAAATGCCGACCATCTTTTGTTTTCACACTCTATGCATATAATAAAGACCGACACTGTCAGCAGTGTCGGTCTTGTGTTTTTTATGAGGTGTGTTATTACTCCTCGAATCCGTTTGGATTGTTCTTCTGCCAGTTCCAGCTGTCGCGGCACATCTCCTCGATACCGAATTCTGCCTTCCAGCCGAGTTCTGCTTCTGCCTTTGCAGGGTTGCAATAACATGTTGCGATATCACCCGGACGGCGTGGCTTGATAGAATAAGGAACAGGAACACCGTTTGCTTTCTCAAATGCCTTTACAACATCGAGTACTGAATAGCCGTGACCTGTACCTACATTGTAGATAGCAATACCCTTGTTTGCAACAATAGCCTTCAATGCAGCAACGTGAGCACGTGCAAGGTCAACTACGTGGACGTAGTCGCGTACACCTGTGCCATCGTGTGTGTCGTAGTCGTCACCGAATACACCAAGCTCGGCACGCTTGCCTACAGCAGTCTGTGTAATGTAAGGCATCAAATTGTTGGGGATACCGTTGGGGTTTTCACCGATAGTGCCGCTCTTGTGGGCGCCAATAGGGTTGAAGTAACGGAGAAGAACGATGTTCCACTCGTTGTCTGCCTTCTGAACATCCATCAAAACCTCCTCAAGCATAGACTTTGTCTGGCCGTAAGGGTTTGTGCAGTGACCTTTTGGACACTCCTCGGTGATGGGGATGATAGCTGGGTCGCCATATACTGTAGCACTTGATGAGAAAATCATGTTCTTGCAACCGTTCTTGCGCATGACATCAACAAGTACGAATGTACCGTTCATGTTGTTCTCGTAGTACTCAAGTGGTTTTGCACAGCTCTCACCTACAGCCTTCAAACCTGCAAAGTGGATACATGCGTCAAACTTGTGTTCGTCGAACACTTTCTGCAATCCCTCACGGTCGCGGATGTCTACCTTATAAAAGGGAACTTCCTTGCCAATGATTTTTGCTACACGCTTCAATGAAATTGGAGAAGAGTTGTCAAGGTTGTCAACAACTACAGCCTCGTGACCGGCCTCTGTAAGCTCAATCAAGGTGTGGCTTCCGATAAAGCCTGCACCACCAGTTAAAAGGATTTTCATTTTTGTAAATGTATTTAAAGTTCAATTAATGTAATCAGTACACATCAGTTGCAAATTTAATGCTTTTTATCAAATGGCAAAATAAATTATATGATTTATTAAAAATGTGCATGCTCTGTATTTGTCTCTTTTGTCTCTCGTTACAAAAACCTATGCCGTCGAATAAAATAATTGCACAAAAATGAGCTTATTATGCAAAATTGTATTATCTTTGCGCCGCTAATACGAGTTATTGGCTAACTCAAATCATTAATCCATTAAAAAAACAATTAAAAAATGGCAACAAAAATCAGACTTCAGAGAAGAGGCCGTAAGCACTACGCATTCTACTCTATCGTGATTGCAGATTCGAGAGCTCCACGTGATGGAAAGTTCACCGAGAAAATCGGTACCTACAACCCTAACACAAACCCTGCGACTGTAGAGATCAACTTCGAGCGCGCATTGTGGTGGGTTAACAACGGTGCTACTCCTACTGACACAGTTCGTAACATCCTTTCACGCGAGGGCGTTTACATGATGAAGCACCTCCAGGGTGGTGTTAAGAAGGGTGCATTTGACGAGGCTGCAGCTCAGGCTAAGTTCGAGGCTTGGAAGACAGCTAAGGTTAATGCTCTCAATGGTGTAAAGAGCACTGAGGAGCAGGCTAAACGTGACGCTAAGAAGGCACGTTTGGAGGCAGAGAAAGAGGTTAACGCAGCTATTGCAAAGAAGGTTGCTGAGAAGAAGGCTGCCGAGGCTCTTGCAAAGGCTGAAGCAGAGGCTGCTGCCGCTGCAGAGGAGGCTACTGAGACTCCAGCAGAGGCTTAATAAAGCCTTTTTTACCCCAAGAGGGTACAATTATGCAGGCAACTCCGGTTTTCCGGGGTTGCTTTTTTTAATATGTCATGCAGGCGAATATAGCAAACACTGTATTGTAACATTGTCGAATGGACATTTTTTTAGCAACTGTTGTTTTGTCAATAGCAATAAATGGACTATTTTTGCAAAATACGAATCAAGTTATGAAAAAAACAGGACTATATAGGATTCTTGCAGCGGTGTTTGCTGCAATTCTGTTGTTTGGCTGTGGCGAAGACAGAACATACGAGTATTTGGAGATGACCAAGGAGAACCAGTGGACCTATTCCAAAATGAAAGAAGTATATCTTTGGGCAGATTCCATAAAGACCCCGGCACGAACCGATTTCTTTGCTGCAACAACAAAATTCTTCACATCGCTTAAATACAAGAACGATTTTGTCTCATTCTTTACCGATACAGTTTCGGCGAGCACTTATGGCATGACATGTGCTGTAATGCGCGACCCTATTGGAGAACGTCCTGGCAAGACATACGCGCTTGTACTTAATGTTGAACCGGATTCTCCCGCTTCGCTAGCCGGTATAAGAAGAGGTACATGGATTACTGCTGTTGGAGGTCGTGCACTTACCACATCCAACACCTCACTCCTGCAAAGCGGAGCTGCTACCCAGATTGTAACGGAGTATGTCGGTTTCAGCGAGGAAAAGAATTCATATTATTGGGCAGGTGCTGACACTTTGCAGCTTGCAGAATCTACCGTAAGTGCAACAATCGATATTCCGGTAGATAGAATCTTTGATTTGTATGACAGGTATGTAGGCTACATGTTTGTAGGTGGTTTTGCTGGTGAAAATTTCAAAAAGCATGCTGCAGAGGTACTTGATGGCTTTGCGTCGGCCAATGTATCAGATATTATAATAGACTTACGTTACTGTTCAGGTGGCAGTATGGAAAATGCTGCATGGCTTGCAAGTTCACTTGTGCCTGCCGACAAGATTGGTACACCTTTCTGTACACTCAAAGGAAACGGAGATGAGACAAAGGCTGTATATGACTACGAGGATACCGGAATCTCATTAGGTGATAAAAGTGTTTACTTTATTATCGGCAACGACACAAAAGGTGTATCGGAACTGCTTGTAACATCACTCAATGAGTCACGTGCAATGAACGATGTAATCACACTTGGTAAGAAAAGTGCCGGCGCCAATGTTATGGTTGAGGAGTTCGCTTCGCCATACGGTTTTTCAATAAACCCGGCAACAGCATATATATATACATCCGGAGGCATGACATTGTCTGCAGCAGGAATATCCCCCGATTATAGTGTAAACGAGCTTGCCACATTGCCAAATGTACATGAGTTAGGTATGGAACAGGAATTTCTGCTCTACAATAGCCTGTATCTTATTGTCAACGGCACTCTAAGTTACGAATAATAGTATATGGTTCTTGAAAATAAAACACTGAAATAGTGTATCTTCAAAAGATTCATTATGAATAGACAACGGTGGCGTATGTAGAAACTGCACAGTTTCATACATACGCCACTGAACTAATGAAAGTTTACTCAATTGGAATCTGAATAATAGAGAGCCACTGCTCAGAGTCGTCTTGGTTCCAAACACCATCTATATAGCAAGTGCGCGGATGTCCCGCCATTTTATAGCCCTGCTTTTCCATATAGTTGAAAGCTTCGGCGTAGGACTCATAGAAACGCTCATAAGGTCCCATGTGCTTCATACAAAGTGCTTTTGCCACGGCTGGCATACGCTTGAATTGTATTATACTGCTATCAGTCCCCATCTCTTCAACCTGCTCGCAATACTCGATATCAATGTCCGTAGGACAGTGCTCTTTTCCGTGCTCTATGGTGAAGCAGTAGCCTGGGGGCGGACATTGACAACCGAGGCGCTGCATCTCGGGACCAATCTTATTCACACATAGCATCCCCAATGCTCTGTAATCAGATATGACTTCACGATGACTTGCCACGATAATTTCTGGCAATGATTGAATACTGAATTTCTCCATTGTTTTAATTTGTTTGTGAGAGTCTATCCATTTGAGCAGTTGACTGCGACGCTCCACAAGTAATTGCAGTTGTCGCTCTGTTGCCTCGATTTTTTGAGTAAGCAGTTCAATGCTTGGCATCTGCGCACCCTCCTCCAGCAACTCCTTGATCTCTTCGAGTGTGAAACCTTGTCGCTGAAGTCCACGAATGGTGTTGAGCCGTTGCATCTGCAGCATACTATAATAGCGATAACCCGTCCACTCATCCACCTCGTCGGGCAGGAGTAATCCTCTTTGCTCATAGTGGCGCAATGTCTTTACCGTCACCTGCATCATCTTTGAAAACTCTCCGATTTTTAACTTCGTTTTTTTACTCATAATCGTACGATTTTATGCTAGCGAGTACAAAGTTAATATATACCCTTAGGGACGAGTCAAGAGAAAACAAAATGTTTTTTTTAGAAATAAAGGTAATCTTTTGAGTACGCAGCATTTTTTGTTGCGAGAATTCACTCCTGATTTAAACCAATGTTTATCCGGTTGTGTTATTTAACCAAATAACCATTAAATCAATTTGGAATGAAAAAGATTGTTTTTTTTGCAGCTATGTCTGCGGTATTTCTCTTTGCTGCTTGCAATTCATGCGGTTCAAACAGCAACAGCGGTGTCATAATTGAGAGTGAGACTGACAGTATCTATTGGGTCAACGATTCGACGCTTGCCGATGTACAGACCTATGTATTCGAAGGTCCATCGCCAATGGAGAATGGT
>JAFZFM010000031.1 GCA_017555865.1 Bacteroidaceae bacterium | reverse complement strand
GACATTTTCACTTATACTATGAACAACAGTTCTCTATACTTTGGCAATGTCCACAGTTCATTATCTACAACAAGTTCAAGTTGGTCGATGTGGTTGCGGATAGCTTCGAGCATGGGAACAACGTTGTCGTGGTATGCAATGGCTTTCTCACGCTCACATGATATGCGGTTTGCCACCTTACGGCGCTCCACAAGCTCGGCAACAAGTCTGCGTATACCCGATACATGAGCTGCAATCTCCTTTACAAGTTCAATATTCTCAGCCGACAGACGGTCACCCTCTTCCTTGCCAATTACATGCTCCATCTTTATCACATTGTCGAGAAGAGAACTCTGATATTTTGTAGCAGTGGGAACAATGTGATTTAGTGCAAGATCACCAAGCACACGCGCTTCGATTTGCACCTTCTTGGTATACATCTCCCACTTGATTTCGTTACGTGCACGCAGCTCGGTCTCGGTCATGACCTCCATATCGCGGAACATCTTCACACTCTCGTTGTCGAGATAGCGGTCGAAAACAATTGGAGCGCTGGCCTCGCAGTCAAGTCCACGCTTGGCTGCCTCTACGCGCCATTCGTCGCTGTATCCGTTTCCGTCGAAACGTACAGGTTTACTGTATTTTATATACTTGCGGATAATCTGTACAAGAGCATCTTCCTTGGCAACTCCCTTGTCTATAAGAGCATCAACCTCGTTCTTGAATATTGTAAGCTGTTCGGCCATGGCTGTGTTGAGCGCAATCATTGCCGACGCACAGTTGGCCTCGGCACCAACGGCACGGAACTCAAAACGGTTGCCGGTAAAGGCAAAAGGCGATGTGCGGTTACGGTCGGTATTGTCGATCATTAGCTCGGGAATTGCAGGAATGTTAAGGCGCAACTCACGCTTGCTAAGTATTTTAACCACATCGTCGGTTGTCTCCATGTGGTCAAGCACCGATGAAAGGTGAGAACCAAGAAAACTTGAAATGATTGCCGGTGGTGCCTCAGCCGCACCAAGACGGTGGGCATTTGCTGCCGACATTATGCTCGCTTTCAACAAACCGTTATGGCGATATATTGCAGCAAGCGTATTCACTACAAAGGTTATGAAACGCAGGTTATCCTTATCGGTCTTTCCAGGTGCCATCAGCAACACGCCAGTATCGGTTCCAAGCGACCAGTTGTTGTGCTTTCCCGAACCGTTTACACCCTTGAAAGGTTTCTCGTGCAACAGAACGCGGAAACCATGACGGCGAGCCACCTCCTTCATAAGCGCCATTATAAGCATATTGTGGTCTACAGCCAGATTACACTCCTCGTATATAGGTGCAAGCTCAAACTGGTTGGGTGCAGCCTCGTTGTGACAGGTCTTGGCAGGTATGCCAAGTTTCATAGCCTCTATCTCAAGTTCCTTCATGAATGCAGCCACACGCTTGGGAATTGAACCGAAATAGTGATCCTCGAGCTGCTGGTTCTTAGCACTGTCGTGCCCCATTAGAGTGCGGCCGGTAAGCAGCAGGTCGGGGCGTGCAAGCAACATGCCCTCATCTACAAGAAAATACTCCTGTTCCCAACCCAGATATGTTGTAACCTTCTTTACATTCTTGTCGAAATAACGGCACACATCGGTTGCAGCCTTGTCTACAGCACGCAACGACTTGAGCAGAGGAGCCTTATAGTCGAGCGCCTCACCGGTATACGAGATGAACACTGTGGGTATACACAATGTATCGTCAATAAGAAATGCAGGCGATGTAGGGTCCCATGCACTGTAACCACGCGCCTCAAAGGTACTGCGTATACCGCCATTAGGGAATGACGAAGCGTCGGGTTCCTGCTGCACAAGCAGTTTCCCCGAGAACTCTTCCAACACACCACCCTTGCCATCGTGCTCAATAAAGGCATCATGTTTCTCGGCGGTAGTCTCGGTCAACGGGTGAAACCAGTGTGTATAGTGTGTAGCACCATTCTCTACAGCCCAGCGCTTCATGCCGGCTGCAACACTGTCGGCAATAGAACTGTCGAGCGGAGCATCGTTATCAATAACATCAATCAATTTGCAATAGACATCCTTGGGAAGATACTTATACATCTTCTCGCGGTTAAAGACCTTCATGCCATAGTAATCTGATGGTCTTGCGTTAGTGTCGGGCACATCAACTGCGTTTTTGCCAAAAGCAGCAGATACAACTTCGAAACGTAGTTTAGACATCGTGTATATTTTTTTATTATTTACATTATTAAAATTGGAATCTATTTTTGAGTGACATTTGGCACACACCCCAATACACTTACATTTTGTAAAATTTACAAAACAGCGCAAATATAACAGCATATCACAAGTCCGCAAAGCATTTTTTACTTTTTACACCAAAAAAACAGAAACAAAACAGTAAAAGTATTACACAAATTATAAAAAAGGAAACAAAAAAGCTGAATTTTACACAAAACTACAACACAAAGAAGAAAATTCGCCATTCAACACTATATAACATTTTGCAAGCAATAATCAATAAACACAATACAAATAGTCAAAGTAGAAAATACCACCCATATAGAACAAAAGCCAATATTGAAAAAATATTTTTCAAAAAAATCCCGTGTAGAATAAACAAAACAATATTTTTTAATAACTTTGTGGTAATGGTTGGCAACAACACAAAAACAAGAGACAACAAGACTTAAAAAACCACAATATTATGCTCAAACAAATTATCAATGGTAAGATCCTTACTCCACAAGGTTGGATGAAGGACGGTTCGGTTATCATGCGCGATAACAAGATTCTTGAAGTAACAAACTGCGACCTTGCTGTAATTGGCGCAGAACTTGTAGACGCCAAAGGCATGTACGTAGTTCCCGGTGGTGTTGAGATCCACATCCACGGTGGTGGTGGCTGCGACTTCATGGAGGGAACCGAGGAGGCTTTCCGTGGCGCAATTGCCGCTCACATGAAGCACGGTACAACAAGTATCTTCCCTACCCTTTCTTCATCAACAGTACCAATGATTGAGGCTGCTGCCGAAACATGTACAAAATTGATGGCTGAGCCTAACAGCCCAGTTCTTGGTCTACACCTCGAGGGACACTACCTGAACATGGCAATGGCCGGTGGACAGCTGCCCGAGAACATCAAGGACCCCGATCCAAACGAGTACATCCCATTGGTAGAGAAATGGAACTGTATCAAGCGTTGGGACGCAGCGCCTGAGCTCCCCGGTGCAATGCAGTTCGGTAAATACATCACTTCAAAAGGTATTCTCGCCTCTGTAGCACACACACAGGCCGAGTACGAAGATATTCACGCAGCACGCAAGAACGGTTATACCCACGCAACACACTTCTACAACGCCATGCCAGGTTTCCACAAGCGTCGCGAATACAAGTACGAGGGCACAGTTGAGAGTATCTACCTGCACGAGGATATGACAGTTGAGGTTGTTGCCGACGGAATCCACGTTCCTCCAACAATTCTCCGACTCATCCACCGCATTAAGGGTGTTGAGCGTGCATGTGTAATCACCGATGCTCTTGCATGTGCAGCAAGTGACAGCACAACAGCATTCGACCCACGTGTCATTATAGAGGATGGCGTTTGTAAGCTTGCCGACCGCACAGCTCTTGCTGGTTCTGTAGCTACAATGGACCGCCTTATCCGCACATTGGTTCAGAAGGCAGAAATTCCTCTCGACGACGCTATCCGCATGGCTTCGGAGACACCTTCAAAGATTATGAACGTTTACGACCGCAAGGGTTCATTGCAGAAGGACAAGGATGCCGACGTTATGATTCTTGATGACGATTTGAACGTACGCGCAGTATGGGCTATGGGTAACTTGGTAGAAGGTACATACAACCTATAATCAGAATATTACAATAAAACACTAATAAGGGCTGCATGCACATGCAGCCCTTATTAGTGTTTTTGACTTGGTAACAAAAGTTACGGCATAGCATGAGAGGAAAGCTATTTTTTTATTTGCCATTATATTCACCGGAGCTTGCCGTGAATCCACTATTGTTAGGATAAGTTTGATAAAAGATACAAAAAAAGGCGAACCGAAGTTCGCCTTGTGGGTGGGTAAGCTACCTGCATCGCGCCGCTACAACCAACTACCTTTGCTGCGGTCAGGCCCTGGAGGATTCGCTAGGAGCTGGCCGTACAGGACTTACCCATATCTTTGCATTAAGTCAATAATCAATTCAACAAAAAGCACCGCTTTTGCGTTTTGCGTTGCAAAGGTAGAGTTTTTTTTTCATAAACCAAGCATAATGACGAAATAATTTCGGGGCCATGCAAAATTATTGAGTATCAAAGCTGCTTTACTAATAACAAAATCACATTCAACAACCGTGTACGATTACATTTTAACACTATTTTACAAAAAAACACTATAATTCATTAAGGTGTAAAGCTTTTTTTGTATCTTCGCGAACTCAAAGAAGGTAAATAACCTAAAAAACACATAATTTATTAACCTAAAATTTATCTTATGAAGAAATTTTTACTTTCAATTTTCTGCTTGTTCAGCCTTGTAGGCTTTGCAACAGCAGAGGAGGCGACTTTATCTTTTGCGGATAAAGCAAATCGCACCGTTTTCAACGCAAACCAGCAGGTTTGGGAGCAGAACGGCATTACCCTTACAAACAACAAGGCAGCTTCTACAAATGCTGTAGCAGACTATGCCAACCCAGCACGTTTCTACAAGAGTTCAGAACTGATTGTTGAAACCACACAGGGCATGAGCAAGATTGTATTCAACTGCAACAACACAAGCTACGCAACAGATCTCCAGAAATCAATTGGTGAGGGTGCTACAGTATCATCAAAAGATGTAACAGTTGAGCTCAACGGCGAGACAAGCTACACCATTGCCAAATTGACAGCTCAGGTTCGTTTGAACTCACTTGTCGTAACATTTGCAGAGGTTGCAGAGGCAGAGGTTGCCACTCCAATATTCTCTGTTGAGGCAGGCACACAGTACAACCCATTCAGCGTAGAGATTTCTGCAGAAGAGGGCGCAACAGTTTACTACACACTCGATGGCACAGAGCCTACAACAGAGAGCGCAGTTTACAGCGAGGCTATCGCATTCAACGAGTTCGGCACATCTACAACACTCAAGGCTGTTGCAGCCGTTGACGGCGAGTTGAGCAACATTGCTTCAGCAACATACTCACTTGAGGTTGCAGCTCCAACATTCTCTGTAAAGGGCGGTGTTTATGAGAAGCTCACAGGCGAGACTGCCCTGAAGTTCACTTGCGAGACCGAGGGTGCTACAATCTACTACAACAACCGTGGTGGCGACCCAATCACAGCGGGTTCAAAGAGCTACGGCAGCCTTTCTGTACTTGCAACAGCAGAGGTTAAGGCTGTTGCATTTGTAGAGAATGCCGAGGGCGAGAAAATCTACAGCGCTGTTGCAAGCGAAAAGTACTACATTTCAGCTGTTAAGCCTTTCGAAAAGGTTACAGAGTTCGCTGCAGGTGAGTACCTTATCCACGCAAACGGCTTTGCAGCTACAGCATTGAGCGAGACTGGCAACTACGGTTATCTTCCACAGTTCGCAGTAGCTGCTAACGGCAACTTCATTGAGACAAACGCATTCTACGCGTTCACATTCACAGCAGTTGAGGGTGGTTACACTATCCAGGACACATTCGGCCGCTATGTATACCAGACAGGTACATATAACAGCTTCAATGTTGCTGCAGAAATGCCAGAGACAGGTGCTGTATGGACAGTTGCCATCGACGAGACAACAGGTGAGGCTACAATTACAAACGTTGCTGTAAACAAGTACATCCAGTACTCAGCAAGCTATACTTCTTACGGTTCATACTCTGAAGTAAAGGGTGTTAAGCCATCACTTTACAAGCTTGGCGAGTACCCGACAATGACCGTAACACCCGAGAACTGGGCAACAGTTCCTGCATTCGAGAAGGTGACAATCACTTGCGAAGGTGGTATTGCTTACAACGAGAACGACGAGAACTACCCATACTACACTATCGGTTGGGACGGCACTCCTTATGAGTTTGACAACGTAGTAGTTGTAGACGAAAACACCATTGAGCTCACTTTCGACACTCCAATCCAGGAGAACGGTGACTACAGAGTTATTCTCCCTGCAGGTCTGTTCATATTGAACCCCAACGGCCTTGCAATGGCTAGCGAGAAGGTACAGAACACAATCACTGTAGACAATCCTAATGTACTTGAGGTTGTTTATGCTAACCCCGACAACGAAGCAAAGGTAAAGAGCATTGAGTACCTCTACTTCGAGTTCAATCAGGACATCTTTGACAATGTTAACGGTGCTGTTATTACCAACGAGAATGGCGAAGAATTCCCATTGACAGTTACATATACCGACAGCTGGGGCGACAACACTCCATACAACGTACTCTGCCTCAAGACTGCAGAGCCTATCACAGCTCCAGGCGTTTACACATTCGTTCTCAAGAAGGAGTATGTTCACGCTGGTACAGATATCAGAATCTCTAACGATATCACATACACATTCACAATTAGCGAAGGCCTGAAGATTACAAACATTTCACCTGTTGCAGGTACAGAGGTTTCTGCTATCGACGAGATTATCATCGAGTGCAACCAGGAAATCACTTGCTGGGCCGACGCATTCCTTGTAATGGATGAGAATGGTACAGAGTACTACTTTGCTCCCACATTCCAGGACAAGGATGGTAACGAGTTGCCATACAACATGGTACGTCTTGTAACAGAGACTCCTATCACAGCTGCAGGTACATACACACTCTTCATCGAGGACTATAACATTGCAAACACAGATTGGATGAATCAGGAAGTTCTTCCAAGATATGAGTATGTATTCACATTCGATGGTAGCAGCATTACTACAGGTATCGACAATGTAGAAGGCGAGAACGGTGTAAATGTAATCTACGACCTCACAGGCCGCAAGATTGAGAACATCACAAAGGCCGGTATCTACATCATCAACGGCAAGAAGGTTTTGGTGAAGTAATTCACCAAAACCCAAACAATACAAGCTGCGCAAACCACTCTGTGTGATTGCTAAAGCAAGTATTTAATCAAAAAAAATAGGCATTCGATTGAATGCCTATTTTTTATATATCTATTATCATTTATTTTCCGCGGTTTACAAACTCCTCGGCCGGTTTAAGAGCGTCAAGCTTACCCACATCAATAAACTCAAGATCGGGAGCAACAACACCATACACAGGGTATTTTGCAGCCAGCCACATATAGAAGCTCATTATAGGGAAACGTGTACCCTTGACATCGTCAACAGGCAGCCCCTTCTCTGCAACATATTGCTGCATTAACGCAGGTACCTTGTCGCTCAATATATGTATTCCCGAGAATGCAAGCGCACGACAATCGGCAGGATTTATCTCGGGCGATACAACATGATAATCACCGCTATCGGTATTCATCCATCCGACAAGACGCAGAGTGTCGGGATTGAACAACAGGAAACGCGTGGTCTTTCTCTCGCTCACAAGCAGCGTTGCAAGCGACTCTTCCTTGACCTGTGACTCGAACCAACGTATATCGCAGTTTGAAAGGATATCCACATTGTGTATAAGAAACTTGCCACAACCCTCGAGGTAACGGCGCGCATGCAGCACCGCACCACCCGTTTCCAACAACAGTTCACGTTCATCGCTTATTTCAAAAAGCATTTTGCCATCACCAGCCATCTGCTTTTCGTTCACAATCCACGACTGTGAAGCAACCCACTCCTCTACCTTATCGGCAAAATAATGTATATTCACAACAACCTCATCAACTCCACTCGCCTGCAACTTACGTGCCACATGCTCAATAAGCGGTTTGCCGCACACCGGAACAAGAGCCTTGGGAAGCGTATCGGTCAAAGGTTTAAGGCGAGTACCAAGCCCCGCCGCAAAAATCATAGCTTTCATAACATTTTCATTTTACAAGCACGAAGATAAACATTTTGTTACAAATTGTAATACAAAAGAGCACAAGAAGAGCGCTTAGCCACCCATCAATCAATTTAAGAGCGACAAAATAGAGCTTTTATAATTTAATTATTGTATATTTGCTCGTTAAAAGCTTCAATGCTATTTGCAGCATGAGAAACCTATAGACAGTATTCCTTAAACAAAACAAGACAGAATATAAATGGAAACAAACAACAGCAGAAGCGGATTCTACCAGGGAGCCCTGAAACAGGGAACAATATTGGGTGCAATCTGGAGCGCGATGTTCATTCTCCTTTTCACTGGAACAACCAATATATTTGCATTGCTCATCAGCATGGCAATATATTTTGGCTCACCGGCCATTGCAGCCATGCTTGCCATTAAGCACAGAAGAAAAGAGTTCAACAACACCATGACCTACATGCAGGCATGGGGTTTCACATTCTACATGTACCTTGCAGCCAGCCTCTTCAACACACTTGTACTGTTCTTATACTTCAAGTTTGTAGACGGCGGTGCATTTTTCCAGACAATACAGCAAATGCTTGCACAGAGCATGAACACACCGGGAATACCCTTGGTAATGCAACAGCAGCTTGCCCAGACATCGGAACTTATTTCAAACACAAGCACAAACGATTTCATCTGGAGCATTCTCAGCGGTTCAATCTCCAACACCTGCATTCTACCATTACTTATAGCAATATTTGTACGCAAAAACCCTAAATAAACCATACAACAACAAGCTTTTATGGATATTTCAGTAATTATACCATTATACAACGAAGCCGAGTCCCTGCCCGAACTGACTGCATGGATTGAGCGCGTAATGAAGGAAAACAACTACACCTACGAGATAATTTTCATAAACGACGGCAGCACCGACAACTCCTGGAGTGTCATAGAACAGCTGAAGGAGAAAAACAACAATATCCACGGTATCAAGTTCCGTCGCAACTATGGCAAGTCTCCCGCTCTTTACTGCGGATTCGAGCGCGCCAAAGGTGATGTCGTAATTACCATGGATGCCGACCTGCAGGACAGCCCCGATGAAATTCCAATGCTCTACAAGATGATTGTAGAGGATGGATACGACCTTGTTTCGGGTTACAAGCAGAAGCGATACGACCCATTGAGCAAGACAATTCCCACAAAACTGTTCAACGCCACAGCACGTAAGGTGTCGGGCATAAAGAACCTGCACGACTTCAACTGCGGACTTAAATCGTACAGAAAGGAAGTTGTAAAGAACATTGAGGTATATGGCGACATGCACCGATACATTCCTTACCTTGCCAAGAATGCAGGATATGACAATATAGGCGAGCTTGTAGTTCACCACCAGGCACGCAAATATGGTAAGAGCAAGTTTGGTATAAGCCGTTTCTTCCATGGCTATCTCGACCTTATGTCGCTATGGTTCCTTTCCAAGTTCAGCAACCGCCCAATGCACATTTTTGGTCTATGGGGTTCGCTCATGTTCTTCCTTGGAATGATTGCAGCCATTGTTGTGGGCGGCAGCAAGCTTATTTCCCTTGCAAACGGCCAGCCACACCCATTGGTTACAGACTCACCCTACTTCTACATCTCACTAACAATGATGATACTTGGCACCCAACTGTTCCTCACCGGCTTTATAGCCGAACTTGTGAGCCGCACTTCACAGGAGAGAAACCGTTACAACATATCAAAGGAGATATAACATGAGACATACAGCATGCACAATTATTCTGTTGACCGCAGCGACCCTTGCACTTTTCACTGGTTGCGACAACGGTTACGACTGCAGCATAGAGAACACAGCATACAACAGAATAAACTTCTATAGCACAAACGAGTACGGTATTGAAGAGACATTGGAGTTTCCCCAAACAATATCGGTTACAATGATGGTAAACGGTAACGAGACCATTGTTGTGAACCATGTTTCCAACGCAAGCGGACTGCAGTTGCCAATGAGCTACACCAATGATTGTGACACCACCATTATAAGGTACGATAACAACATCACCGATACCATATACATAGCACACGAGAACATCCCATACTACATATCTATGGAGTGCGGAACAGTAATGTATCACAAGATACTGTCGCTGCAGCACACACACAACTTCATAGACTCGGCAGCTATAGTTAACGACTATGTAAATTTCGACTACAATGAGAATATTAAGCTATATCTTGTTAAGTAGCATTCTGCTCACAATGCCGGCCACTGCAAGCGCGCAGAAGGCAGCCACCGAAAAGAAAAGCTACGACCTTTCGTTCAAGGGTATCGGCCTTTCGGCCGACCTGTCCGGATATGCATACTCCCTGCTCGACAACTACACAAGTGCCGAGTTTGCTTTGGAGGCGAACTTCGGTAACCGCATATACCCCACCGTGGAGATTGGCAAGGGATGGTGCGACACAACCGATGAGACCACCCTTATCCACTACAAGACAAGCGCCCCCTATTACCGCGTGGGATTGAACTACAACTTTTTTACCAAAGACGAGAAACCAAACCCCGACAGCTACATCTACGGCCTTGCACGCATAGCATGGACAAACCCACAGTACGATGTCGATACTCCCCCAATCACCGACCCCGTATGGGGCGGCGAAAGCTCACTCGCGCTAAAGGGTGTTGACGGTTCATGCACATGGGCCGAACTTGGTGCCGGAATAAAGGTAAAGATTGCCAAAGGATTTCACATGGGCTGGAGCATAAGATACAAGGTGAGAATCTCGCAGCGGAAAGGCACCAACTCCAACATGTGGTACATACCCGGATATGGCATAAACAAAAGCACATGTTTTGGAGGCACATATAGCCTTATATATGAAATACCGTTCAAATAAAGCATAGAAAAGGGATGGACAACAAACTTAAGATATGGAAAATTCTGTTTCTGCTGTTTCTTGCAGTAGCCACAATATTTATAATAAGAAATAACCGGACCCGACAGGAGAAGGAGGGCGTCAAAAACGCCTCCACATCATACATGACCGACAAAGGCAAGGTCTTTGGTACATTCTACAACATAACCTACTGTGCCGACAGCAGCATGCATAGCGAAATAAAGGATAGACTTGCCCAGGTCGACAACTCGCTGTCACCATTCAACAAGAAGTCAATCATAAGCGCCATAAACGAGAACCGCGACACCCTGCCCAATGACATGTTCCTCAAAGTGTTCACACGCGCACAGGAGATAGCGCAGGAGACCGATGGAGCTTTTGACATAACAGTAGCCCCACTGGTCAATGTCTGGGGATTCGGGTTCAAGAAAGGTTATAAAGTCGAAGAGAACACCATTGATTCATTGCGCCAATTCATAGGTTACTCTACTCTATCCATTGAGAACGGAAGGATTACCAAACAGAACCCACAGACCATGCTCGATTGCAGTGCAATAGCCAAGGGATATGGTTGCGACGCTGTTGCCGAACTGCTCTGCAGCAAAGGTATCGAGAACTTTATGGTTGAAATTGGCGGCGAAGTTGTTACCAAGGGTGTAAACAGCAAGGGCAAGAGCTGGAACATTGGCATAAGCAAACCAACCGATAACCCTGGAACAGGAACAAACGAGTTACAGGAGGTCATTTCCATAAGCGGCAAGAGCATGGCAACATCGGGCAACTACCGTAACTTCAGAATTGAAGGCAACAAGAAGATTGCCCACACCATTGACCCACGCACCGGCTACCCCGTACAGCACTCACTGTTATCGGCAACAGTAATTGCCGACGACTGCACCACTGCCGATGCCTATGCAACAGCATTCATGGTAATGGGCCTTGAGAAAGCACAGGAGTTCTGCAATGCAAAGAGAGGTATTGAGGCCTTCTTCATCTATGCCGACAGCAATGGCGAGATAACGACTACAATGACAAAAGGGTTTACAGAATATACACCCAACCGCAAATAATGGTGACCTAAATACAAATGACATGCCCCCGAAAGTTATAAAAAACATTCTGGGGCATGTCATTTTAATCATCCTCTTTTGAATAAAAAATTTATCTCATTGAATGTATGAAATGCAGCAGGTTCGAGGCGAACAGCTTCACCGATATTGCAAGCAGGATAATTCCAAAAAACTTGCGGGTGAAATATATACCACCCTTTCCAAGCAGTTTCTCTATAAACGCTGTTGCTGTGAGCATTATGTACACCACAACTGCATTCACTGCAAGAGCAACAAGAATATTCACAGATGCAT
>JAFZFM010000265.1 GCA_017555865.1 Bacteroidaceae bacterium | reverse complement strand
CGTTGGGGTTCCACCTCTTCCCATCCCGAACAGAGTAGTTAAGCCCAACAGCGCCGATGGTACTGCAAAGATTTGTGGGAGAGTAGGTCATCGCCACTTTTTTCGAGAAGAGCTTTAGTTAACGCTAAGGCTCTTTTTTTGTTTGTATAAGCTCTTTAAGGTCCTTAGGAACTTTAGGGACTTTAAGGTCGTGACGCCTGTTCTCGTTTGGGTGAATGGCAGGCCTTCTTCTATCTTTCTGTTGCAATATATACTAAAATTCGTTTTTTTACGTTTAGTACATGATAAATGTCAAGGAAATGAAGTTTTTTGGTAATTTTAGAGGAATCAAATATCTGCTTATTGTGGTTGCTGCATTGATTGCTGCAGCCTCGTTACTTGTCTCCAATGCCCTTGTAAACGATTTGAAGAGTGAAGAGGAGTCTAAGATGAAGATATGGGCTTCGGCAATGAGTTCGCTTATCAGTGCCGATGTAAATACTGATGTTGCTCTTGAACAGGAGATAATTACAGGTAATAGTACAATACCTGTAATATTCATCGACGACAAGGGTAGTATAATTTCTTATAATAATCTGGATATACCTGCCGAAAATGATACTTTGTCGGTGCTAATGAATAGGGCTGCGGGAATGAGGTCTGCTGGAAAGGTTATTCCGGTACCAATGGGAGAGTTGGGCGAGTATAGTGCTTGTTACGACGATTCGGAAATTCTTGTGCAGTTATCGTATTATCCTTATGTGCAGTTGGCTGTAGTGCTTCTTTTCTTTGTTGTGTGTTTTGTTGCCATTGTAAGTTCCAAACGTGCCGAGCAGAACCGTGTCTGGGTGGGGCTTTCCAAGGAGACTGCTCACCAGTTGGGAACGCCAATTTCGTCGCTTATGGCGTGGTCTACAGTGCTGCGCGACAAATATCCCGACGATGAACTTATCCCCGAAATGGAACGTGATGTGACGCGTCTGCAAAGGGTTGCCGAGCGTTTCTCAAAGATTGGTTCAATGCCTGAACCTGCATTCGAGGATCTTATAGCAGTAATTGAAGGTGCTGTGGAGTATGTAAAGCGTCGTAGTCCTGCAAAGGTTGAGTATAGATTAGAGTTGCCACGTCGCCCGTTGCTTGTGCGCATGAATGCTCCACTTATCGAATGGGTCATAGAGAATCTTTGCAAGAATGCCATAGATGCTATGGACGGTAAGGGGTGTATAACAATTACTGTTTCGCAGAACAGCGATAAGGCTTTCATTGAGGTTGCCGACACTGGCAAAGGTATTTCAAAGTCAAACAGAAAAAGAGTCTTTGAACCAGGATACACAACAAAGAAACGTGGTTGGGGATTGGGGCTGTCGCTTGCAAAAAGAATTATGGAGGAGTACCATAAAGGGCGTATTTTCGTTAAAAAAACTCAGTCAGGTTGTGGTGCCACATTCCGTTTGGAGTTAAAAAAATAAAGATTTTTGTCAATTTAGGTGTTTCTAAAGAATTTTATTACTATCTTTGTGTCCTAATTTAGGATAATAAGGGTGGTTGTTGCTGCCTTATGCGACTTATATTGTTGATTTTGATGATTTTATAGTAGTGATGGGAAGATTTGAAAAATATAATGTTGACCTTAAGGGATTAAAGACATCGTCCTTGAATTTGGAATTTGACCTCGATAATGCCTTCTTTGGTGATATTGATGGTGAAGAATTCCAGAAGGGTGCAGTAAAGGCTGTCGTAACTGTAAAGAGAAGCAGAGATGTTTTTGATTTCTCTTTCGATCTTAAAGGAAAGGTTGTTGTTCCTTGTGATCGTTGCCTTGATGAACTTGAGGTAGAGGTGGAGACAGAGAATGTGCTTAGAGTGAAGCTTGGTGAAGAATATGCCGATGAGGGCGATATCGTAGTGGTGCCTGAACAGGACGGCGATATCAATATTGCCTGGTATCTGTATGAATTTATTGCCTTGGCTTTGCCATTGAAGCGTGTTCATGCTCCCGGTAAATGTAACAACGATATGCTTGGCAAACTCAAGAAACACTCGGCGGGTTCGGTTGCAGATGTTGACGAGGATGGTGAACAGGAGGTTGACCCACGCTGGGCTGGTTTGAAGAATATACAGTTTGAAGAAGATAATTAAAAAAATATTTAAAACGTTTTAAAAATGGCACATCCTAAAAGAAGACAATCAAAGACAAGAACTGCCAAGAGAAGAACTCATGACAAGGCAGTAGCTCCTACATTGGCAATTTGCCCTAACTGTGGTGAGTGGCACGTTTATCACACCGTATGCGGTGCGTGTGGTTATTACAGAGGCAAGCTTGCTGTAGAGAAAGCAACTGTCTAATTAGAGTTTCCGCCGGCACCATGTGTCTGTGCGGGCAGTTTGTACGTAAATCAAAAGGCGCACCTGTGAGTATTTAACGGGTGCGTTTTTTTCGCTTTAAATATAAAGTTATGCATAAGGCAGGTTTTGTAAATATTGTAGGTAACCCAAATGTAGGAAAGTCTACGCTAATGAATCTTCTCGTTGGTGAGAGAATTTCAATTGCTACATTCAAGGCGCAGACAACACGCCATCGTATCATGGGTATTTTGAATACCGATGATGCGCAGATTGTTTTTTCCGATACTCCGGGAGTATTAAAGCCTAATTACAAGCTTCAGGAGGCTATGCTGCGCTTTTCGCGCTCGGCTCTTCGTGATGCCGATGTGCTTCTTTATATGACCGATATGGTTGAGACTCCCGATAAGAATATGGAGTTTATCGAGGAAGTTCGTAAACTTGATGTGCCGGTACTCGTTCTTATAAACAAGATCGATTTGGCAAATCAGGAAGAACTAGTGAAAAAGGTGGAGCAGTGGCACGAGATTTTGCCCGAGGCAGAGATTCTTCCAATCTCGGCAATTGCAAAATTCAATGTCGATGTTGTGATGAAGCGCATAATGGAGCTGTTGCCTCCCTCTCCTCCATATTTCGACAAGGATCAGCTTACAGATAAGCCTGCGCGTTTCTTTGTTACGGAGATTATACGTGAGAAGATTCTGTTGCACTATGACAAGGAGATTCCTTATGTGTGCGAGGCTGCTGTTGAGTATTTCAAGGAGAAAGACAATAGTATATATATCAAAGCTCTTATATTTGTAGAGCGCGATTCGCAAAAGGGTATTATTATTGGCCATGAGGGTGCTGCGTTGAAACGTGTGGCTACCGACGCGCGTCGCGAACTGGAGAAGTTCTTTGGTAAGAGGATATTTTTGGAAATATATGTAAAGGTCGACAAGGACTGGCGTAATAGTGACAAGCAGTTGCGCCGTTTCGGGTATGACCAGAAAGATTAAGATATTATGGGAAATTTGGTAGCTATTGTTGGTCGTCCCAATGTGGGAAAGTCAACACTTTTTAACCGCCTGACCGAGACAAAGCAGGCTATCATATCGGACGAGGCCGGTACTACGCGTGATCGCCAGTATGGTCGTTGTCTATGGTGTGGCAAGGAGTTTTCGCTTGTTGATACCGGTGGTTGGGTCCGCAATTCGGACGATATTTTCGAGGAGGCTATTTGTGACCAGGTTACATTGGCGCTTGAGGAAGCCGATGTGATTCTTTTTGTGGTTGACGCAATGAATGGTCTTACCGACCTTGATATGGAGATGGCTTCAATGCTTCGCCGTTCCAAGAAACCAGTGCTTGTGGTAGCAAACAAGGTGGATACCTATGAAATGCAGTACACGACGGCTGAATTCTATAGCCTTGGTTTGGGTGATATGCATTGTATTTCTGCTGCTAATGGTAGTGGTACAGGTGACTTGCTCGATGAGATCATATCCAAATTCACCAAGGAGGCCGATGAGCTTCCCGAGGATAATATTCCTCGTTTTGCAGTTGTCGGTCGTCCAAATGCCGGCAAGAGTTCTATTATAAACGTATTTCTTGGTGAGGAACGCAATATTGTGACCAATATCGCGGGTACCACACGTGACTCTATTCTGACTCGTTATACCAAGTTCGGCTTTGATTTCTATCTTGTAGATACAGCCGGAATCCGTAAGAAGGGTAAGGTTAATGAGGATATAGAATATTACTCTGTATTGCGCTCAATCCGTGCCATAGAGAATAGTGATGTCTGCATTCTTATGATTGATGCTACCCGTGGTATTGAATCGCAGGATTTGAACATTTTCTCAATAATACAGCGTAACCAGAAGAGTCTTGTTGTTGTTGTCAACAAATGGGATCTTGTAGAGGACAGAAGCGAGAAGGTTCAGAAATTCTTTGAGAATGCAATCCGTCAGCGCGTTGCTCCATTTGTAGACTTCCCAATCATATTTACGTCGGCTGTAACAAAGCAACGTGTGTTCAAGGTGCTTGAGACTGCAAAAGAGGTGTATCTTAATTCCAAGACAAAAATCTCTACAGCCAAGTTCAACGAGGAGATGTTGCCGCTTATTGAGGCTTATCCGCCACCATCAACAAAGGGTAAATATATCAAGATCAAGTACTGTATGCAGTTGCACGAGACACGCGTTCCGTCGTTCCTTTTCTTTGCGAACCTGCCACAGTATGTAAAAGAACCATACAAACGTTTCCTTGAGAACAAGATTCGCGACAAGTGGAATTTCCACGGAGTGCCAATGAATATATTCATTAGGCAGAAATAGGCAAGCTTTGCGTAGCCAATTTCTTTCAGCCGAATATATTCATTAGGCAGAAATAAGATTATAAAAAATGAGGGTGACCCAAAAGTAAATGGGTTGCCCTCTTTGCTTTTTATATTATTTATTCTCCGATGTATATCAAGTTGT